>CAYXZY010000010.1:0-13501 GCA_964469685.1 uncultured Sulfurovum sp.
GCAGTAAGCGCTGCTTCGATCGTTTCTTTGTCCCTCATTTCCCCGATAAGTATGATATCGGGGTCTTGACGCATGGCATATTTGAGTGCCACAGCAAAGGAGCTCGTATCTTCTCCCACCCCTCTATGTGAAAAGACGGATTTTTTGTTTTGGTGTATGAATTCCACAGGGTCTTCGACGGTGACGATGTGCTTCTGTTCATGAAGGTTGATCTCGTTAAGCATGGCGGCAAGTGTGGTGGATTTACCTGAACCGGTAGGTCCCGTCACCAGGATCAGCCCCTTTTCTCTTTTGATAAGTTTTTTATACACTTCAGGGGCACCAAGGTCATCCAAAGAAGGTACATCAATAGGAATGGTTCTAAACGCTGCAGCCGTGTCTCCGAGTGTCCGGTAGTAGTTTGCCCTGAATCTTCCAATATTCGGGAGCAAAAGAGCAAAATCAAGTTCGTCATGTTCTTCAAACTGCTGTTTTTGTTTTTCAGTGATCAGTGAGTAGCACATCTCTTCAATGTCCTCTCCGGTAAGCTTGGGAAGATTGACAGGTTTGAGTACACCATCGAGTCTGATCTGTGGTTCTGTACGGGAGACGAGGTGCAGGTCGGAAGCACCATGTGTCACAACACTTTGTAGAAGTTTTTTGATATCAAAAGCGGCCATATATTTATCCTTAATTATTCGATGATAGCAGGTACGATGAAGTAATCGTCCTGACTTTGTGGAGCATGAGCCAATATCTCTTTGGCAATGGTGGTGGCGTTCTGCGGGATGTCTTCTCGCATAGGCGTGCCACCATCAAGTGTTGAGAAGGTTGGGCTTAGGGCATCGGTATTGAGTTCATTCAGGTTTTCTATGTAGTCCAATATACCTGTAAGCTGTGCTTTGATCTCATCTTTTTTGTTTTCATTCACACGAAGGTGTGAGAGTTTCTCGAGTTTGGCTAAGACTTCGTCGTTTATTTGCATGTTTATCCTTGAAGATGGAAGATGTGGGGTTGTTTGTGTTAATTATATATTAATTTCGTTTAGATATAACTATACTAACAAAATGAAACCAAATAAAAGGATCATGATTATGGTACAAAAGTTAGACATGAATTCAGAAGAATTCAAAGAAGAACTCATTAAAACGCAAAAATTTACAGATAAAGTGTGTGAGAGCAAAGGATGGGTATATAGTGCCAATGAAGATGTCAACGAAGGTATTATCATGGGGCTTACCCGACACAAACTACTCTATGGCAAACGTTTCTGTCCCTGCTTCTTTGTAGAGCCGGATCCGGAAAAAGAAGGCAAGTTCAGAAGTACAGATGACCGTATCTGCCCGTGTAAACCGGCCATAGAAAAAGAGATCCCCGAAGAGGGCATCTGTCACTGTCAGATCTTCTGTACACCAGAATATAAAGCACAGCAGATCAAAGAGATGGAACATGCTGCAAAAGCAAAAGAGGAACTTGAAAGGGTGAAAGAAGAAGAGCTTTAAAAGATTGCTATAAACTATATCTACTATAATACGCGATAATTTTTTTCAGGGAGACGAAAATGCAAACATTATTGCAACAAAGAGATATTGGTTCAAGAGATCTTATGGAACTGCTTAAAGCAAGAGAAGAAGGAAAGGTTGACTTTCTGCTTGTGGATGTGAGAGAAGAGATGGAGTACAGCATGGGTCACATCAAAGGTGTCGATATGCTAAAGCCTACAACCCGCTTTCAGGAGTGGGGAGAAGAGCTGTTCAAGTCTACTCAGGGTAAAACAGTGATCTTTACCTGCCGTACAGGTAACAGAAGCGGGCAGGTGCAAAATGTATTTGCAAACAGCGGGCACCCGAGTGCGATCAACCATGCAGGCGGTATCGTAAGCTACCCAGGCGAGATAATAAGTTAAGAAAGCAGGTAAACTTGATGCATGTTGTAGATCTTCTGTTAAAACTGCTGAGCTATAAGTCCCTGACGCCTGATGATGCCGGTTCTCTGGCGTTCATAGAATCCTATCTTGACGGGTTTGAGGCGACATATGTGAACAAAGAGGGGGTTAAAAACCTATTTCTTTCCAAGAAATTTGGCGAAGGGGAACACCTTTGTTTTGCCGGGCATGTAGATGTGGTACCAGCTGGAGACAAGTGGGATACAAATCCTTTTGTGCCTGTTATCAAAGAGGGCAATATTTATGCCAGAGGGACACAGGATATGAAGTCAGGTGTGGCAGCTTTTGTGCAGGCTTGCAAAGAAGCAGAGCACTTTGACGGCACCCTGTCCGTCCTGCTTACTTCCGATGAAGAAGGCGAGGCGAAATACGGTACGATCGTAATGCTGGAGTATCTTAAAGAAAATGGGATGCTGCCGGATTACTGCATTGTAGCAGAGCCGACGTGTGAGACGACATTTGGCGATGCGATCAAAATAGGCCGTCGTGGATCCATCAATGGCTATTTGACCATCCATGGCAAGCAGGGGCATGCTGCATACCCTGAAAAAGCTGTGAATCCCGTACATCAACTTGCACCCATTCTGCAAAAGATAGCCGGGGTCAATCTTGATAACGGGGATGATGACTTCTCTCCGTCACAAATGGTCATCACAGATATTCGTGGAGGCATGGAAGTCACCAATGTAACCCCCGGATCAGTGAAGATCATGTTCAATGTACGAAATTCCACTAAAACTACACAGGATACCGTTAGACTGCATATAGAGAAGTGCTTTGAAGGTTTGGCATATGATCTGGAGCTCACACAGGGATCTTACCCTTTTGTGACCACCAGAGATTCCAAGATAGTCAAACAGCTTACCGGTAGCATAGAAGCAGTGACAGGGGTACAGACTAAACTTTCCACAGCAGGGGGAACCAGTGATGCAAGATATATGGGTGCATTTGGCATTGATGTGGTTGAATTTGGTGTGATCAATGACACCATCCATGCTCCCAATGAGAGAACATCCATCAAAGAGGTCGAGGCATTGTGCGATGTCTTTAAAAATGTCATAGAAAATTTTAAATAAGGAAACAGCGTGCAGAAAATATTGACCATAGTCATCTGTATCTCAACATTGGCAACCGCAGAGATCGATATCAAAACTATGATGGACAAAGCCAAAGATGCCGTAGCGGATATCAATGTGACCCAAGTGCTTGAGAAGGCCAAAGATGCAGTGAACGATATCAATGTTACCGAGGCAGTCAACAAAGCCAAAGATGCCGTAGCAGATATCAATGTGACTGAAATGATGCACAAAGCCAAAAAAGCAGTGGCAGATATCAATGTGTCGGATATGGTAGAAAAGGTCAAAGACGTAGTTGATACGGAATTTAGCTGGGAAGCAAGTTTGCCTGATGCCATAGAACAAGCCAAAATCAAAGACAAAAGAATCATGGTGATGGTTGAAGGTGAACACTGCAGATGGTGTAAAAAGATGTTGCATCGTACCATTGCTGATGATACTGTACAAAAGAGACTTGCGGAAGGATATGTCTCTGTGAGAGTTCAGAGGGAAGATCTGGAGACGATGAAAAATTTGCCGGAAGTAAGAGGTGTTCCGACAATATTCTTTATGGATCAAGATCGCAATGTCATAGAAGAAGTGATCGGCTATTTTGATGTGTTGGATTTTACATCATATATGAATGATGTCGATAAAAAAATGGCACAAAAAGAACACACGCTTCAAACAGGAAAGTAAGCCATGAAAGTATTATTCTTATGTGTGAGCCTCATGTTTTTTACGGGATGCTCTCAAGATGAAGAAACTTCTAAAAGTGTGGAAAGCGCTACACAAAAACAGGTGAAGCAGACAGATATCATCGCAGGCATGCCCTGGCAACTGGATATGCAAAAGGGATTTTCTCTTGCACAAAAAGAAGGCAAGAATGTCATTGTAATGGTTGGTGAGGACTATTGTAAATGGTGCAAGAAAATGAAAGAGCGTACACTGACCGATGCACGTATTCAGGATTTAATGAAAAAATATGTTCTCATTTCCATCAAAAGATCGGACAAAACCTCCATCAAACAGATCCCGGAATTTGACGGTAATATCCCCTCGTTCTTTTTTATGAAATCCAACAAAGAACTTATAGAACCGGTAGTGGGCTACTTTAAACCGGATGATTTTTTATCTTATATCAAAGAGATCGAAGAATAACGTATGTTTTACTCCAGACCCAGCTTAAAAGAATATGTTACAGCCAGACTTGTGACCATGGCAGTGATGATCTTTGTAGTCTTCGCTTTGATATTTGTCATTGTGATCCCCGATGACACAGTAAACATGTTGGCTCTGTCCTTGTTGGCAACGGCTCTGGGTATTTTTGTTTATTCAATATCTCGTGCTGCCAAGCGCATGCAAGATGAACTCATGACGATCAATTCGTATCTTAAGAACCTAGAAGAGATTGAGACGATTGACTACAAGACACACTTCTTTACACGTGAGTTTGAAGAGATGAATCAAAATCTTATCAAAGTGTTGAAAAAATCAAAAAAAAGAGAAGATGTGAAGCAGCGCTATAATGCAAAACTGAAGCTTAAAAATCGTCAACGCGGTGATATGATCTCAGCCATTGCCCATGAGTTTCGTAACCCTATCGCTTCCATTATGGGATATTCTCAAACACTGGTGGAAGATCCGGATATACCCAAGTCGCTACGCGATAAATTTTTAGGGAAGATATACAATAATGGCAATAAGATAGAAGAACTGCTCTCAAGACTTGTCTTGTGGAACAAGTTCGAGTCCAAAGAAGCCAATATCCATAAAACCACGTTTGATATCTATGTGTTGATTCAAGAGGTGAAAGCAAGTCTTCAGGAGAAGTATCCCGGCAGACAGATCGAGGTGACAGGCGTATCCACAGAGGTGGAAGCCGATAGAACCCTGATGGAAGTTGTGATCAAGAACCTGATAGAAAATGCCTTGAAATACTCAAAAGATGAGGTTGTCGTGACGTTGGATGACCGGACTGTATCGGTCACCGACAAAGGTATCGGTATCGGTCATAAAGAGTTGGACAAGGTGACCAAGAAGTTTTATAGAGCCGGCATGCACAGTTGGGACAATTCTATGGGCTTAGGTCTTTCTATAGTAAAAACCATTCTCACATTACATGACAGTAAACTTGACATAGAGAGTGAACTGGATGTAGGATCTACCTTCTCTTTTACTCTCTAATGCTCATAGCTTTTATGTATCAATCTCATAGGCATAATTGATGTATGTTTCTGAAATTACACAGAATGACGATTTTTTAAATAAAAAACACCATTTATAAAAAAAGTTAAGCAGTGTTAATCATTAGTGTACTATAATTTATACGTATTCTAAAAATTATTTAGTGTTATTGCTACATCTGAGTAATTAATTTCAAGGAGGAATTATGAAACTAGGTTTCTTGGTTGACCTTAACCTATGTATGGGTTGTAAAGGTTGCGAAATCGCCTGTAAAGTGGAAAATGAAGTACCATTAAGCTCATGGCGTTTACGTGTTAAGTATATTGATTTGGGAACATTCCCGGACACAAGAAGATCATTTACGCCATTGCGTTGTAACCACTGTGAGTCTGCACCATGTGAGCGTATCTGTCCGGTATCGGCATTGCATTATCTTGATAACGGTATTGTAAATGTCGACTCGGCAAGATGTATCGGTTGTGCCGGATGTATGATGGCCTGTCCTTATGGTGCTATTTATATGGATCCTGAGACAAACACAGCAGATAAATGTACGTATTGTGCGCACCGTATCGAGTCCAGCTTAATGCCGGCATGTGTTGTGGCATGTCCTGTGGAAGCAAATATCTTCGGTGACCTTGATGACGACCATTCCAATATCTCACTTTATATCATGGAGCATAAAGGTGCAGTGCAGGTACGTAAACCTGAGAAGCATACCGTACCAACACACTTCTATGTAGGTGGCGGTAATGCAACACTCAATCCATTGGCACACCAAAGACTAGAAGGGTATGACCTCTTTAACGACATTACACATTTAGAGCATGTAGGTGACAAGAACCATGGTATTCTAGATAGATTTCTAGCACCATTTGCGGGACACGAGACTCCTGAAAATAAAAGTTTCATAGAGTCTGCACATACAGCTGATTCACATGAACAAGAGGGAGGTCACTAAGATGGTAGAAAATACAATACACGCAACGCAGGCAGTTGTCACACTTGATGTACCTATTCAGGGTATCGTATGGGGAAGCATCATTACCGTGAACATGTGGGCTAAAAGTATCGGTACAGGTGTTGTTTTCTTGGCAGCATTTTTATGGTTCAGACACAACAAAGAAGAGATGCCAAACCTAAAATGGGCGATGCCTATTATTGCATTTATCACACTAAATATTTTCTTATTCTTTACATTGATCGATCTTCATCAGCCGTATAGAATGATCCATATTTTCACACATCCGCACTGGACATCTTCTATTACAGTGGGTGCATGGTTGGCTTCTTTATTCTTATTGCTGATCACCATTTTGATGATCATAGGTGTAGGTGAGAAATTCCCCGGTGTTCCATTTAAGGGATGTAAACTTACGCAATGGGGTAGAAACAATGCCGGACTCTATGAAAAGATCATGCCATTCTTGGTATTCCTTGCGATTCCTGTAACAACATATACAGCTATTATCATGGCGCAATCTTCTGCCCGTGAATTATGGCAGGCACCGACAGAGGTCATGCAGATGATCTGGGCAGCATTGATGGCTGGTTCGGCAGCACTGATCTTTATCTCAGGTTCCTGGTCTAAAGAAGCCAGAAAAGACTTGGCGCTTGTATTGACATTTTCAGTGTTCTTCTCATTTGCAATGTATATGTCTGAGTACTTTTTCTCATTCAAATCAGCAGAGGCAGAAGCAGTGTTAGCGTTTGTACATTCAGGTGGAGTTTATAATATCCAATTTTGGATAGGTATGACTTTAGGTTTCATCATCCCGTTCTTTTTAGGAATGAGTTATATGAAAGCAGAAAATATGGTACTGCTTAAGTTTGCAGCACTTTCAGCATTGATAGGGTTATTCATCGTCAAAGATGTATGGCTTAAAATTCCACAATTGCTACCGTTGAGTTAAGGAGATATAGATGACAAAATCAATGAAAAATGAAAGCCCTGAATTACAAGAGGGTACATTCCTGGAAGGTAGAAGATCTTTCCTTAAAGGAACAGCATATTCTGTAGCCGGTGCTACACTGGCAGCAGGTGTATTCAAAACTGTTGCAGACACACCTGCACACGCAGATACGAAATTTACATCAACGCCGGAAACACTTGCTTTCTATCCGCCTCTTGAAGAGTGGGACAGTTTTACTGAGTTGGATGGTGATGACTGGAAACGTGGCGGTACTTTAAGAAATGGTGTACAAAGTGAAGAAAACCCAGATGGTATCAAAGCAACAGAATATATGCTTGTACCAACTGCATGTTCAAACTGTGAAGCATCATGTGGGTTAACTGCATGGGTCGACCTTTCTACCTATAAAGCCGGTGGTCAACTGGCAGTACGTAAGTATATGGGTAACCCCTTGCACTCAGGGTCGCGTGGTAGAAACTGTGCGAAAGGTTATGCTGCCCAGTCACAAATGTATGATCCGGACAGAATCCCATTCCCTCTTATGAGAGCCCCAGGTTCTAAAAGAGGTGAAGGTAAATGGGTAAGAACCACCTGGGACGAAGCAATGGCGAAAATCGGTAAGAAAATGCACGATACGCTTAAAGTAGGTGATGAGATCTCCAGAAAATCCATCATGTATCACGTGGGTCGTCCAAATGAAAATGGATTTGGTCACCGTGTACCGCATTCCATGGGTCTTGACGGCTATGATTCACACACTAACATCTGTTCTGCAGGTGCCAGACAAGGTACGATCCAGTGGACCAATGATGACAGAAACTCTCCGGATTGGTCAAATGCGAAGTTGATCTTCTTGCAGTCATCACATGCTGCAGATGCGGGTCACTACTTCCAGCAAGCTGCCGGGCGTATCGCTGAAGCACGTAAAAAAGGTGCAAAGATGGTTGTTATGGATCCAAGACTGTCCAACTCTGCCGGTATGGCAGACCTTTGGGTGCCATGTTGGCCAGGAACAGAGACTGCGCTCTACCTTTACCTTGCAAACAGAATCCTGAATGAAAAAGGTCTAAACGGTGAAGATCTGGTAAATCACAACTTTGTGAAGAACTGGGTCAACTGGGATCACCTTATGAAAGACAGAGAGTACCTCAATGTACTTGTTGAAAAAGGATACATCAAAGCTGTACCTGCAGGTGACACCTATGAAGACTTTATTACCATGATCTCTGAGATGTATTCTCCATATACACTTGACTTTGTGGCTGAAGAGTGTCGAATAGAAAAACGTATCGTTGAAAAACTTTACGATATGTTCATCGATGCCGGTGCAAGGGTTGCCACATACATCTGGAGAGCAGGACCGATCGGTCATAAAGGTGGATGGATGATCGCAAGATCAGCCTTCTTGCCATTTGTGCTTCGTGGAGCTATGGCGGGTGATAAAGGTGGGGTAGGACTACACCACTGGCATGTTATCTCAGTCAATGGAAAAGGAGATGCTGCCACCCAAAATGGTGCAAGACCACCAAAAGTAGATGTATGGAATGAGATTGCTTGGCCACCGGAATATCCGCTCTCTTCATATGAGATGTCTCATATTATGCCTCATTTGCTTATGGATGATGAATGGAGAGAAAAATGGAATTCCAAAGGACTACAGGTACCTGAGAAGTTAGCTGTATGGATCCCGCGTATGTATAACCCTGTGTGGATTAACCCGGATGGATTCAGATGGATCGAAGCACTTAAAAGAGAAGATAAAATTGAAATGTCATTTAACCTTTCACCTACATGGTCTGAGACTAACTGGTATTGTGACTTTATCCTTCCTGTTGGACTTGCCGGTGAAAGACATGATCAGCACTCTGAGGCAACTGAGCCGAAAAGATGGCTCTCTTTCCGTAACCCTGCATTGAGAGTTGCGCTTGAAAAAATGGGATGGAAGCCAAAAGATCCTACAAGAGCAACACTTGAAGCACATATCAAAGCCGGTCTAGGTGAAGTATGGGAAGAAGTGGAATTCTGGGCGAATATCATGGTACATCATGTAGACCCGGATGGTTCATTGGGCGTGAAAAAGTTCTGGGCTTCAAAAGAAGACCCAACAAGAGCCGTGACTATTGAAGAATGGTATCAGGCAGCATTCGATAAGCTTCCTAACCTGAGAAAAGCAGCTAAAGCAGCGTACCCTGATTCTAAATACCCTAACTATGAGATGATGAGAGACAGAGGTACATGGCTGGAAGAAGATAATATCTATAAGCCGCAGGAAAGACCACTTAAAAAAGTAGGTTCCAAGTACATTTCTCACGGACATGAGTATGATGAATCTGAAGTTGTCAAAGATGAGTTTGGTGTACTGATGGCTACAGACAGCCACGGTAAAGAAAAAGCGATCGGTGTTGAAGTAGATGGTGAACTTGTACAAGGTTTCCATACACTGACTAAAAAGCTGGACTTCTACTGTGAGTGGTTCAAAGAGTGGAAGTGGCCTGAGTACGCTATACCTATTTACCCGACAAATAAAGAAGCCAGAAAGACCATGACGCATGTCGTCTCTCAGGTACACCATGACTTTATGAACAAAGAGAATGAATTTGCATTGAACACAGTATTTAGATTGCCATACAATATTCATACACGTTCTGTGAACTCTAAGCACCTGATGGAGATCTCCCAAAACCATAACCCGGTTTGGATCTACACTGAAGATGCGAAAAGACTTGGCATTAAAAGAGGAGACTCTATTAAGGTGACGATTACCGATACGGTATCGGGTCTTGATTCCGGATACTTCATTGCCATGGCGGTACCTACTGAAGCAACAATGCCGGGTGTATTGGCTTGTTCACACCACGCTGGTAGATGGAAACTTAAAAACGCAGTAGATATCCCAGGCTTTGAACACAAGTTAGGTGTGATGGGTGTGGGTGCACCGCTGTATGATCTTACTATGGATGGCAAGATGGGTACGCTTAAACCAACGCAAGGTATTGTAGAAGGTATGGAAGAGAATAAAGACTCCTGGCAGTTCAAGGCCTACAACAAAGACCTTGACAACATTTGGTGGGATGGACTTTCAGGGTCATGGCAAAATGCTGTGGCACCTTCACACCCTGATCCAATTGCAGGTAACCATGCATGGCACCAAAAAGTCATCATTGAGCTTGCAGGTAAAGATGATGTGATCGGTGATGTGTATGTGAACTATGAGAACAATATGAAAGTGTATCAGGCATGGAGAGACAAGTTGACGCGTCCTCTTGACAGCAATGATAAGCTCAGACGTCCTCAGCATATTAAACGTCCTGCAGTGCCTTTGTCAGACAAGGCATACTCGGTCAATATCACAGGATAACTTTTTATCCTAACAGGGGCAGATACACTTGCTGCCCCTACCACACTTATATACAATTTCCCAGATAACTAATTTTCTTATGTTTTATTTATCTTGAAAGTGGTATAGTCCAAAATAATTTAGATGAAAGACAGTGATTTATGGAACAAATGAAACAAGATATAGAAAACCGTATAGCAATTTATGCACTTATCTCAAGATTGATGCTTGTGGAAGTAGATGAAGCTTTTTTGGAACACATAGAGAGCGATGAAGACCTGCTCTCCTTCTTCCCCAACTACAAAGACTGGGATAAGCGTCAAGAGCTTTCAAAAAAAGAGCTGATTGACCAACATTACAATGTTGATTTCACCAACCTCTTTCTGATGCATCTTGTTCCGTATGAAAGTTTTTATACCAGAGATGACCAAATGATAGAGTCCGGTGGTGACAACCCTGTACTGGAGTTGTATAATGAGTTGGATTTCCGTGTAGAACTGGACGCAGCGAGAGTCGTCAGTGCAGATCATATCGGTGTGGAGCTTGAGTTTATGTACATGCTCTGTGTGGCTTTGCAAAAGGCGTTGGCTGCCGAGGATAAAGACGGTATATGTGAGATCCTCCAGGTACAACGTGCTTTCTTGAAAGAGCATCTGCTTGAATGGACACCGCTTTTCCTGATCAATGCCAAGCGTGAATCCCGTACACCGTTATACCATGATGGAAGCGAACTGGCACTGGAGTTCATGTTAAGTGATTTTGAGTATGTCAATGCACAGTTAGAGGAACACTGTATGGAGAAGGAGGCTTAATGTCCTTACATCTTGATATCGCCAAGTGTGTCAGAGCAACAAGTAAGTTCTCTGACTGTACCAAATGCGTAGATGCCTGTCCGGAGTCCATACAGCTGGTAGACAATCTGCCTAGCTTTGCGAACAATACAGGGGTAGAAGCTGCCGCTTGTGTAGGGGTGTGTCCTACGGAGTCATTTTCACTTTCTGATTTTTCTACCACAGAGTTTTTCTTTACATTTCTGGAATCAAAAGTAAGGCTTATCAGTCCCAAGTTTAACATACCGTGTCTTTCTGTTTTGTCCGTTGAGCATCTTATCTCCCTGGCGTTGGCAAGTGAGGAAGAGATCACGCTGGATATGAGTGCCTATGATGCACAAAGTATATTGTTTGAGCAAATAGAAGCACGCATCGATGAGGCCAATTTTGTTTTATCGTCTTTTTCAAAGAAACAGTTAGCCACAAACGTGGACAAGATTGAGATAGAAAGCAGTGATGAAGAGCATGATGAAGAAATCGCTTCAAGACGTTCTTTTTTAGGCAATGCTTCACTCAAAGGGGTCATAAAACACAAGATGTCGTTTGATGAAGCGGTGGAGGCAGATGAGCTTAAAACCTTTGCCTTGGATGAAGGTATCATTGCCAAGATCAAAGAAAAGAACCTGCCGGACAAAAGAAAGATACTCTTTACCGTGCTTAAGCGTGCAGGCGTACCGGATACTTTTGAGGTCCTGCCTGAAGAAGAGGTGAGCTTTACCTCTCAAAAATTTGTTGATGAGTCTTGTACGAATTGTCAGATTTGTTACCGTATCTGTCCTACCGGAGCTTTGAGCAGTAATGGCAAGTTTTCATTGATCAACTTTGATGCCATGCTCTGCGTGAAATGTCGTTTGTGTCATGATGTGTGTGAACCCGATGCCATACAGTTGCAGCCTGGATTTGAGAACAAAGAGTTTTTTGAGCCAACACAGAGAATCTTGGCGAAGTTTGATGTCAGAAGATGTAATGAGTGCGGCAACAACTTTACCTATACGGAAGGGGAGCAGACATGCCCCCGCTGTAGAATAGAAGAAGAAGAAGCAATATTTTTACATAGTAATGCCAAGCGAATGGAAGCAAACAAAGAGGAAGATTCATAGTGGAACCGCATGAGATAAAGCCCGATACCAGGCTCTGCACCATTTTGGGACATAATGCCCAAACCGGATATATGAGACGTTATTTTAACAAGATCATGAAACATAACCAGATGAATGCTACCGCCATAGCGCTGAATATCAGTGATGAGCACTTTCATTTTACGATGACGAATGTTGGGGAATCCAAAGTTGACAAAATGATGATAGAACGCGAGTTCTCCGAGAAAGCCATTGAGTATTGTGCAGACATTGATGCTTGTGCCCAAAGAGAGGGACGGGTAGACTTTATTGAAGTAAAAGATGGTAAGGTATATGGTTACTGCCTGGAAGAGGAAGCCAACGCTCTTTTTGAAAACAAAGCATTCTTGGATGAGCAGATCCTTTTTATCGCAAGGGTGATGTTACTTGCAAACCGTTGGTTTGGTACAGAAATAGATGTCGATACCATACCGTTATTAATAGGAGATTAAGATGGATAACATAAAAGATTTAAGAGAAGAATTTTCTAACATTAGTGAGCAAAACTTTCATGGTACACCGGCATTTGGTCCTCAGGGACAGTGTGCTGCAGACGAAGAAGTGGATCTGAAGGATTATCCTTCCCACACTGAGGCACTGTATGCAAAGTTGATAGCCCCGCATGTATCGGGTATCTATATCTCCCGCTGGGATATCAAAGACATTGCACTCGCTGCAGGCGACTCGATGGCGATTCACCCTCGTAAACGGATGTTTGAGCTGTTGATGAAGTATGCAACAGACAAAGAAAATATGATCAAAGTGCTAGAGGCACTAAAAATTCATATGGAAGACAAGATCGCTATTTATGAAGAGTTTATAGGCACTTATCCAAGATCCAGTGAAGTCTTTCAGCCAAAAATAGATAAAGCCAGAAAAACCATACAACTATTCCCTCAGATCATTGAAGAGTATTTTGAGTAGAACCCCTGCATAAATGTCTTCTGCTCTCATGAGGACATGACTATCCCCACACCCACACTTTTTATAACAAGAAACTATGACTATAATAGGTAGAGGTAATACTTTCGTAATATATTTATTGCATACTATGTTGTCCAAACATTTTAATACAAAGGATACATTATGAAAAATATATTAGGACAAATGACACTATTTACTATGATAATTTTTGGT
>CAYXZY010000011.1:0-12736 GCA_964469685.1 uncultured Sulfurovum sp.
GGGTACTGAAGCCTGCGGCTTTTCTCAGGACAGAGAGACACGATTCACATCTATTTTGTTGTGTAAAAATGTGAATGCACCGTATAAAAAGGAGAAGTCATGAAGGTAAAAATACTCTCAACCCTTTTGGTCTTTGTGGGCTTGTTGCAGTCACTAGGGTATCTCATGAATAATAAGACAATCAAACAACTTGGCGCAGTGACTGTGGCCTCGCCTCTGCCTATAGTGTTTACGCAACAAAAAGGTTTTTTAGAGACGTTTGCATTGGATTTTACTTTGGTCTATGAGGAAAATGGTGTAAAGAAAACCATCAAGATCACCCCGGAGCTCTACAGTAAACTTGACAAGCCTTATAACTACAGAAATGTATTGGGTGCGGCGATCTCTTATGGTCCAGTGTTGCCTGAGGCATTGGTCAAGTCTGTGTTGGACTATGCTTTTGTATCTCCCGCACCACTGACAAAAGCGTTTGGTCTGGGTACCCTTCATCAGGCACATATAGAACTTACATCAAAAACAAAAGGTGTAGATAAACAGTACATCCTGCCTATAGGAGAGAAGTAATGGATTTTTATTATCCCCGCTATCAGTTTGCTTTTTTCCGTATGCTTTTTGGGTTTTATCTTTTGGTGCATTTCTTGATGCTGCTTCCTGTGGCTTCAGAGATATGGAGCTCTGCAGGGTTTCTTTCAGATGCAAGACTCAATCTCAGCTATGGGGCATTCCCCAATATTCTGTACTGGGCAGATGGTCCGTTTGCCGTGACACTTTTTGTCTCCGTCATGGCGCTGCTCTCGCTGTTTGTGATGATAGGGTTCTACAGAAGGACGGCCAGCCTGCTGTTGTGGTACGGTTGGGCCTGTTTGTTCCATCAGAACAATCTCATACTCAACCCCGGTCTGCCTATGGTAGGCTGGCTGCTGTTGGCGCTTTCGATCATTCCCAAAGGTGAAGGCTGGGGTGTTGAAAAAGAAGAGAGCCATTGGTATATGCCTCCCATGCTCTACTGGGGTGCATGGGGCATCGCCGGTATAGCCTATACCATCAGCGGCTTGGACAAAGCCATGGCACCCAGTTGGCAGGATGGCTCCGCGATCACACACTTACTGAACAACCCTTTGGCAAGAGATTACTTCCTTAGAGATATACTGCTGTCTTTACCGGAGTTCATCCGCCAATGTCTGACATGGTGTACCCTGGCTGCTGAGATACTGTTTGGGGTACTGGTGCTGTTCCCCCAAACACGTAAGGCAGCATGGTGTATGATCATGGCGATGCATCTTGGTATTTTGATGGTAGTGGATTTCCCGGATCTGACCCTGGGGGTGATGATGTTCCACCTCTTTGTCTTTGATCCGCGCTGGTTCCCTGCCGAGAAAAAAGAGCGTGTCGTGCTGTTTGACGGCGTATGCGGATTTTGCAACAAGTCTTTGGATATGCTTATGAAGCTTGATGAAAACAAGGTACTGAAGTACAGCTCTTTGCAAGGCGAGTTTGCCAAAACACTGGATCTTGATCCGGGCATTGACAGTATCGTGCTCTATGAAGAGGGACAGCTGTATTATAAATCGACAGCGATTTTAAAGATATTGCGGTCCCTGGGCGGCATCTGGGTGTTTGTCAATGTCTTCTACCTCATACCCACATTTCTCAGAGACATGCTGTATGATCTGATAGCAAAATACCGCTATCGTCTCTTTGGTAAAATGGAGACTTGCCGTATGCCCACGGCGGAAGAACAGGCACGCTTTATAGATTAAACAGACCTATCAGCAATATTTGGATAAAATAAGTGCATTAATAATCAATAGCAAGGGAAACAAATGATATTTATCGATGAAATTGTAGCAACAGAGGTCATGGACTCAAGGGGTAATCCAACAGTTAAAGTCACTGTAAGTCTCAGTGACGGTACCGTAGAAAGCGCCATCGTACCAAGTGGTGCAAGTACAGGAAAACGCGAGGCTCTCGAACTGCGTGACGGTGGTGAGCGTTATATGGGCAAGGGTGTGCTTCAGGCATGCGCAAATGTCAATGGTGAGATCTATGATGCGCTGGTCGGACTGAGCCCTTTCAACCAAGCAGAGATCGACCTTACCATGAAAGAGGTGGATGGCACGAACAACTACGGAAACCTGGGTGCCAATGCAGTGCTTGGTGTGTCTATGGCTGTGGCACGTGCAGCAGCGGCTTCCATGAAAATGCCTCTTTACCGTTATCTGGGAGGAGCAAATGCTGTGGTGATGCCCGTACCGATGCTCAACATCATCAATGGGGGAGAACATGCCAACAACTCTGTAGACTTCCAGGAATATATGGTCATGCCCGTTGGGTTTGACAGATTTTCTGAAGGATTGAGAGCAAGTGCTGAGGTGTACCATAACCTTAAAAAGATCATTGACGGTATGGGTGAGAGTACTGCTGTGGGTGATGAAGGCGGTTTTGCACCGAATTTGAAGTCAAATGAAGAACCTATTCAGGTCATTATGCAAGCCATTGAAAAAGCAGGATACAAACCGGGAGAAGAGATCGCCATTGCTCTGGATGTGGCAGCATCAGAGCTGTTGAACGACAAAGGCCTGTATGTGTTGAAGTCTGAAAACAGAGAACTTACTTCTGAAGAGCTTACGGGGTATTATGCAGATATGTGTGCGAAGTACCCTATTGTTTCTATTGAAGACGGGCTTGGTGAAGATGACTGGGAAGGGTGGAAATACCTGACTGAAACACTTGGAGACAAAGTGCAGCTCGTCGGAGATGACCTGTTTGTGACCAATGTGTCTATCTTGGCAGAAGGGATAGAGAAAGATATCGCCAACTCCATCCTCATCAAACCTAACCAGATAGGAACGGTTTCAGAGACCATGCAAACGGTACGTCTAGCGCAAAGAAGCGGGTATACCTGCGTGATGTCGCATCGTTCGGGAGAGAGTGAAGATACCTTCATTGCCGATTTTGCAGTGGCATTGAATACAGGTGAGATCAAAACGGGTTCTACGGCACGTTCTGACAGGATCGCCAAATACAACAGACTCCTTGAGATAGAAGCAGAACTGGGGCAGTTTGAGTATTTGGGTGATTCTATTTTCTCCAAATAGCGAATACCTATGGCAGAAAGAGAAGATGCCAGCGGTGTGACCGACCTGTCCATCAAAGCAATTTTGGTCACTGCCATAGGCATATTGCTTTTTGGTATATATGTGGGAATTTTGATCTATGGTGAGAATTCGTTGACTGTTCTAAATCAGCTTAAAGAAAAAAAACAGGGACTTCAGGAAGAGAGCATAGCGCTTAAGCAGGAAAACCAAAGACTCCAGAAAGAGTACTTTGAGTTAAAACAATTAGAACCTAAGGAGTAGAGAGTGAAACAGTTTTTATTGATAGTTGCCTTGTTTGGTATAGAGATACAGGCATCAAGCAATCCATTTGATCTACAGGAGAACCTGCAAAAAATAGACCAGGATCAGGATGTCCTGCTTTCTGCCCTGAAGGAGATGGCTGAACAAAGAGAAGCCCAGCTGGATGCGCAAGAGCAAGCAGAAGAAGCGGCAGCGTCAGAGCAATCAACCGTTTCTCCTGCCGAGTTGATCAAAGATCTGGTAGTTGACGAAGAAGAGTCTGACATGCAAAGCAAAACAGAAGCGCCTGCCAAGACGGTTGCTGATACTTCCAAACAGGAGTCTGACGCACAGAGCAAAGCCCCGGCAATAGATGAAGCGCAAGCCCTTGAGTCAGCCAAAGAAGACCAGAGACTTCAAGAAGAAGCAAGACTGCAGAAGATCAAAGAAGAGCAGGCAAGAATTGAGCAGGAAAGAGCTGCAAAAATGAAAGCTGAAGAAGAGAGAATGGCAGCGTTGAAGGTTCAGGAAGCAGCAGAAAAGTTGGCGGCTGAAAAAGAAGCACAAGAGGAAGCTGCACGAAAACGTGAGCAAGAGAGACTCGAAGTTGAGGCGTACGAAGCACAAAGAGTGCTTAAAAAACAACAGGAAGAAGCGCGCATAGCCAAGGCAGCAGAGGAAGCTAAAGCAGCCGAACAAGCTAAAAAAATGGAAGCAAAAAAAATAGAAGAAGCCAAGCACGCCATTGTCGATATCAATATCTCACGTGAGCAGGCTCAGGAAAAGATGGATGCTGACAGCGAATATCTTCAGGCAATCAAAGAAGTAGAGTAGCGCTTTACGCTTTTTCTCTTTTTGATTGCAATATCTTGATGGTGATCATCGAGATCAAAATCTCAAAAATACTCGCCAGAATGAGTTGATAATAATTGAGCAGTTTCAGCTGTTGGGTCTCATACCCGATAGTGGCAACCGCTACAAGCAACGTCAGCGGCATCGAAAGCGAGAGGGCTATAAGCAAGGCATCTCTTGAGCCCGAAATCCCCTTTAAGACTACGGCAGCCAGTATCCTTGCTACGATCATAAGAAAAGTGATAAGCAGTGCACCGGAGATGACCCCTTCCAAAGGCAGTGCCTTGAGGTCAAAAGAAGCCCCCACATGGATAAAAAAGAGGGGCACGAGAAAGCCAAAGCCCAGGCTTGACATCTTTTCTTCCAATGCCTTCTCATGATGGAAAAATGCCGAGATGGCAACCCCTGCGATAAATGCACCCAAAGCAAGTTCAAGTTCAAGGCTAAGCATCACAGCGATGAGAATGAAAAACAGCGACATGGCAAGACGAATATCCTGATCTGAGGTATCGAGTTTGGGCATGAGTGCATGTTTGAGCTCAGGAAACCACCAAAACAACAGGTGCAGCAAACGGTAAAGAATATAGACCGCCAGGATAAAGAGGACAAGGTAGCCCAGTTTGGTTAAAAGTGCCAAACCAAACCCTGTCGTAATGGCTGCATCAAATATGGTCAGCGCAGCGATACTTGCGATCTCTCCCAGCACTCCTGCAATAAAGGCCAAACGTATCCAGGGCTGCTCTTTGCCGTACACTTTGGAAAGGGATGCAAGCAAGCCGATGGAAATAAGCGGCATGGTGATAATGACGATCATCGGAAGGTCAAAGATCAGTCCGCTAACGATGGAGAAGAAGACCAGCAAGAGTAAAAAGAGCGTGGATTTTTGGATGACTTCTCTGGGACTGCGGGTGATCTGCTTGAGATCCACCTCCATACCTGCTAAAAACATGAGGTACAAAAAGCCCACTTCTGCGACCAGATGAAAGTACTCATTGTGGCCTATGAAGCCCAAATAGGCAAAGATAGACCCCAGAATGATCTCAACCGGAGGGTTGGGCATGCGTAAGAGCTTTGCAACAAAAGGACTCCCCCAGATCAGCAAAGAGAGTGTGAGTATGAGGGTAATGTTAGAGTGTATCACAGCTTGTCGCTATTTTGTAGCCATGACTGGCCAGCATTTTTTTGTCACCGGATGCAGCCATGCCCTCTGTGGTCAGATAGTTTCCGATCACCATGGCATTTGCGCCTGCCTGGAACATCAGGTCTTCGTTGCCGGTAAACAGGAGTTCACGGCCACCCGCTACCATAAGCAGCTTATGGTCACCAAGCAGGCTGCGGGCTTTTCTGATGATCTCAATGGCTTCATCCTGTTCAATGTTCCTTGACTTTATAGGCAGCGCAGGGTTGGGGTGGTAGAAGTTCAGGGGGGTGGATTCAGGAGAGAGAGAAGCAATGGAGTCCAAGAGGCTGTCTCTGTCTTCTTGTGTCTCTCCCATACCGAAGATACCGCCCGAACATAAGGCCAATCCTACAGATTTGACATTTTCACAGGTCTCATAGCGTTCAGACCAGGGGTGTGTGGTGCAGATATCTGCATAGTATCGTTCTGAGGTTTCAAGGTTATGGTTATAGCTGTCAATGCCGTGGTCTTTAAGGTACTGAAGTTGTTCTGTGTTGGCAGTACCGTTACAGGCAATGAGGTTCAGTCCATCAACCTGCGCTTTGATGGCTTTGGCGGCGCGTGCCACAAACTCTACCTTTTTGTCATCCAGTCCTTTCCCGGCGGTGACCAGGCAGTAGCCTAAAGCACCGTGACTTTTGGCCGTTTTGGCCTCTGAGACTATTTGTTCTATCTTTTTATAGTTGTAGCGTTCTATATCGGCATGATACCTTACGCTTTGGGTACAAAACTTGCAGTCTTCCAGGCAGGTGCCACTTAAAATGTTGTTGATCGCACATAAAAATATTTCTTTCATACTTGAGATTATAGCAAAAGCGTATATATAATGGATAAAGAATGAATTTATGGTATAATTTTAACCAATATATAGGGATAGAGTATAGTAATAAGGGTACATAGTCATGAACATACTGCGGATATTATTGTTCTTGATGCTCACTCTCGCAGCTGAAGCGACCGTACAGAAAATGGTACTCTCTTCCAACCTTGAAACCAAAGAGGCAGCCAAGGATCTCTACAAGATCGAAACATTTTTTCAGGAAAATGCTTCAGCCAAGGCATTACAGGAAAACTATGGCCTGGGTGCGCATATGGAGCTGCTTGGGGACCATGTGCTTGTCACTGTCAAACCCATTGCGAACCATGTGGTAAAAAACAAACTGTATGTTGTTCTGGGGGAGCACTTTCCAAAACGTTTTGTGGTGGATGACACGCCCCTTACAGAAAGTAAACCCCCAAAGCCAACACCTGAAAAGACCACGGCGCCGCGCAAAGAGGTCAAAACAGCAAAGGCAGTACCCATAAAACCTCCGGTCATCCTAAAAGAGAAGCAAAAGGAAACCTCATTTTTTGATACCTTCAAAATGTATTGGAGTAATTTGCAGAGCGAATGGATAGCATTGTTGTTCCTGGCATTGGCAGGATTTATGCTGATCTATCGAAGCAATCGTCAGATATCAAAGATCAGAACCTTGCAAAAAGAGGTTGAATTGTATCAAAGCAAGATAGAGGAAGACATAGAAGATATGAAGGAAAAGAGACAATGAGAATAGGGCAATACCTACTGTACCTTCTGCTGTTGTCTGTTGCCCTCTTTGGGCAGGCATCACAAAGTGCTATTGTGTTGGCTGTCAGTGACTCTCAAAACACGATAGATCTCGATAAGATAAAATTCCAACAGCTCGTACAGGAAAACAGTCTGCTTTCACAGGTCGAAGCAGCCGAGAAGTTTGAAGCCAAGGTTGTAGAAGTGGACGGGATGTATGTGTTGAAAGTGGGACCCTTCAAGAGTGGCGATGCGATGGCACTGGTCTATTTGGAAGCACATCCTCTCTTTGCGGGGTCCTTTATTTTGGAAGGAAGCAAAGCGCCAAAAAGCAAAGAGGCTGCTATTAAGTACGTAGAAAAAGAAGTCATTGTCGAAAAAGAAGATGAAACACTCTGGACAGCACTCTTTGGTCTGGCGATCATCGGTATCTTGGCACTGTTCCTCTCATCTGACCAGATAAAAAATCTCAATCTTCAGCATGAAAAAATACAAAGCAGACAGGCTGAGATCGAGAAAAAGCAAAGCCTGCTTTTGGAGAAAATGGGAGAAAAGATCCAAACCGTTGCACTCAAAAATGTCAACAGTGAGAATAAAATACTCGAAACCTCACTGGAGGAGATCGACAAAAAAGAGTTAAAGACACAGATCGTTGAAATGAAACGGCATGATGAAAATCTATTGCGTACGACCTACGAAATGATAGACTTTTTAAAAATAAAATCAGGCAATATCGTCATCAAGCAAGAGGCTTTCCAGCTGAGTAATATGCTGCATAAACTTACCAACGCAGTCTCCCAGACCCTTAAAAACAATGAACACACATTGCGTTACCATATCCACAATGATGTCACACGATATCTTGTGGGGGATTCAGACCGTATTTTCCAGGTATTGCATAATTTGCTGGCAGATATTTTATCTCACGATGTACAGTACGAGATCGTGTTGAACATTGAGATCAAAAATGACGAACAGCTTGTTTTTACCTTTGTCAATAAAAATCAATTTCTCACAGAAGAGCAGATAGATAAACTCTTCATCCCCACCTCATGGGAAGAGGTACAAAACAGCAATAAAGAGTTTGGATTTTTTGTGCTGAAAGAGCTTATTTCAAATATGGACGGTACCTTCGTCATTGAAAGCAGCAAGAAAAAAGGCACCGTATATGCATTCTCTTTGCCTTATATTCAGGATGTAGACAGCAAAAGCCATAAAGGTGAATTGCAACAAGTACTGTCAGGGAAAAAGGCATTGATCGTGGACAAAAAAGAAGAAGATGCGGAGATCCTTAAGGAGATCCTTTTGTCTTTTGGCATACAAACGTCTTTTCAAACTTCAGACAGTCTGGCCTTGCACAAGCCTGATCTACAGGGAATAGACTTCCTTGTGATCAATGCTGAAGATATCAGCCAAAAGGTATTTAACTTTTTTAAAAGCATCGATACGGAACATCAGACCGATATCATTGTCGTCCATAGCATCTATGAGGTGGTCAACAGCGTTGAGATCACTTCCTATATTGCAGATGCTGAACTCTTCAGCCCTCTGATTGCCGGTGATGTCGAAGAGGCACTGAAACAGCTTTGCATTAAAAAAGACAAAAAGAAAAAAGATGCCATACGCGAGGAACTCCAGCATTTCAAGATCGATAATGTGGCCAAAGTTTCACGGTCAGACTTCCAGAAATTTACAAGCAAAAAGATATTGATAGTAGAAGACAATCTTGTCAGCCAACAAGTCATGGGTACCATATTGGCCGCATCAGACCTGGAAGTCTATAAGGTTGAAAACGGCATACAGGCGCTGCACTTTTTGGAAGACCACGACCATGTAGACCTGATCTTCATGGATATGGATATGCCTGTCATGGACGGCTTTGAGGCAACCAAGAAAATACGCCAGCACTACAAGCACAAAGATGTGCCTATTGTTGCAGTAACCGGGCTGGGGTTCAACTATGAAATGGAGCAAATGATACTTGCAGGGGTCAATGCTTCCATCATAAAACCTTTTAAGGTCGGACAGCTGTATACGGCCTTGCAAAGATTTTTGGAAGAGGGCGGGGCACACAAGGCTGCCGTTGCTGCAAAAAGACGTGCCTTTGATGAAACCAAGAGTATCTTAAATGTAAGCAAAGGGATCGCTTATGTGCGCAGTGAAGCATTTTATAGAGAGATCGTCGCACAGGTGAGCCTGGCACTTAAAAATTCCGAGCAACTGGTCAAAGAGATGATACAGCAGGATCAGATAGATGAACTAAGGGCATTCTGTGTGGATGCCGTCGGGTTGAGCGGTACTATCGGGGCAACCAGTTTTGTCATGCTTTTAAATACCATGCTGCATGAGATGTCTACATACAAAGAGCCGTTTATGAGCAGCTATATAGATCTTTACAAAGAAGAGTGGCTCAAGCTTGATGATGAGTTGAAGCGTTACCTTATGGGGTAACCTCTTCTTTGTGTTTACACTTAAAGCATTCATAGACATCACCCGCTTTAAGGTGTTTGATGCCCATGGTGTAGTCACATTTTGGACATTTCTTGTCCACAGGTTCATAGTTGGCGATGAACTTACACTTAGGGTAGTTGGTACAGCCAAAGAATTTTCCGCGTCTTCCTTCTCTTTCCTGAAGTTTTCCGCCACATTCCGGACAGGGTACCGTAAGTTCTTTGGCAGGTTCAAGTGATTTGGCATTTTTACATTTAGGGTAGGCCGAACAGGCAAGGAACTTTCCTCTTTTGGAGTTCTTGATGACCATCATCGAGCCACACTTCTCACATTTCTCATCGGTCTCTTCCGGCCCCTCTACTTCCGTACCGTCAGGATTTTTGGTGTATTTACATTTAGGGAAATTTGAACAGGCAATGAACTCGCCATAACGCCCTTTTCGCAAAAGAAGTTCAGAACCACACTTTGGACAGTCCTCACCTGTAGGTATAGCGACCTTGAGACTCTTAATGTTCTTTTTGCCCTCTTCGACCTTCTGCATGAAAGGCGTATAGAACTCTTTGAGTATCTTTTGCCAGTCTGTTTTGCCTTCAGCGACCTTGTCAAGCGTTTCTTCCATATTGGCCGTAAACCCGGAGTCTACTATCTCCGGGAAATGTTTTTCCAGCATTTCTGTGACGGTAAATGCTATCTCGGTGGGGTGGATCCGCTTTTTTTCAAGCTCGATGTACTTACGGTTCTGCAGCGTTGTGACCGTAGGGGCATAGGTACTTGGGCGCCCGATGCCCAGAGATTCAAGTTTTTTGATGAGACTGGCCTCATTGTAGCGTGCAGGCGGTTCTGTAAAGTGCTGTGCCTGCTTGATGTCGTCCAAAGAAACGGCCTGTCCTTTTTTGAGTTCGGGCAAAAGCTTGTCTTTGTCTCCATGTCCTGTGACTTTGTAAAAACCGTCAAAGAGCATTTTCCTGCCGCTTGCCTTGAAGGTACATTTGTCACCCTTGAACAAGATGCTTTGAGATTCCATTTGTGCTTCTGTCATTTGACATGCCAGGAAACGGTTATAGATAAGCCTGTAGAGTTTAAGCTCATCTACAGAGAGATAGTCAGCAGCAAGTTTGGCATCAAAGTCTATCATGGTCGGACGGATGGCCTCGTGCGCCTCTTGTGCCCCTTTAGATTTGGTCACGTAGGATTTGGCTTTGGCAGGGAGGTATTTGTCTCCAAAGTGTGTCTTGATGTAGTCACGTGCCGCATCGACGGCTTCTTTGGCAAGATTCATAGAATCTGTTCTCATATAGGTGATGACACCCATGGTACCTTTGTCTGTCTTGACACCTTCGTAGAGTTTTTGTGCCACCATCATGGTCTTCTTGGGCGAAAAGCCCAGTTGCGTAGAGGCTGCCTGCTGCAGCGTCGATGTCATGAAGGGCGGCGGCGTTTTGGTTTTTCGCTTGGTTTTTTCTATGGAAGAGACCACAAAAGATTCACTTTTGGCTGCAGTGACGATCTCCGTGGCATCTGCTTCGGTTTTGATGGTGAGTTTTTCTATTTTCAGCCCATTGTAGTCATAGATGGCCGCATCAATGTTCTTCTCAAAGAGTGCATCAATGGTCCAGTACTCTTCAGGCTTAAAGGCTTTGATCTCACGTTCTTTGTCCACAACGAGTTTAAGCGTAGAACTCTGCACCCTTCCTGCACTCAGCCCCTTTTGTATCTTAGAAGCAAGCAGCGGAGAGAGTTTATACCCTACGATACGGTCTAGCAAACGTCTGGTCTGTTGTGCATCTACAGAGTGCATGTCGACCTTGCGAGGGGTTTCTAAGGCATGCTGTATGGCCGACTTGGTGATCTCATGAAACACAATACGCGGCAGCGCTGTAGGTTCTTTGCCAATGGCCTTGGCGATGTGGTACCCGATGGCCTCTCCCTCACGGTCCTCATCGGTCGCGATGTAGACAGTCTCTGCCTCTTTGGCAAGCTTTTTCAGCTCTTTGACAGTCGGGTTGGCCTCTCTGGGGATGGAGTATTTCGGAACAAGATCTCCTGTTTCATCATCGATAGTGATGCCAAAAGTACTTTTAGGAAGATCTCTAATGTGCCCTTTGGATGCGATGACCTTATAGTCCTTGCCTAAGAAGTTGGTGATGGTACGTGCTTTTGCCGGTGATTCAACGATGATTAGGTTTTTCATTATAGTACTTACTTTAAATAGAGTGAGATTTTTGGCATTGTAGCACATTTGAGGATAAAAGCAAGATAACCTTATAAAGTTTGACAAAAATATGTTATAATTCACCCACAAAAATTATTTGGGGAAAATCATGAAAAAACATTTGTTACATATTACGTTGGCTTTAGGTGCGGTATTGCTTGTAGGTTGTGGTGGTGGAGGCGGAGGTTCATCGTCTACTGCCGGTTTGGTATATGAAGGCAAAACAGAAAAAGCTGCGTTGACCGAAGAGAATTCGAAATACTTCTTAGATCTTTTAAACCATTTTTCACAAGCAATAGATACGCCGTCTTACTTTAAATCACAAAAAATAGCAGCGGCAAATACATCAAACTATAAACTTGGCAAGCAAGTAGCTAAAAACTATAAAGTCATTGGTGAAGAGACCGTCAATGGGCAAATCAGTGGTAGTTACACGGTTGTAGCTGAAGAGACAGGTACATATACAGGTAAGCTCACTTATACCTATACAAACTATAGTGATTATGAGGGACTTATATTTAATGGAACCGTTATCAATTTTCTTACAGTGAATGATCAAGAAATTATTACAAAAAATGTTATGGAGTATCAATTACTAAATGTTAAGCTAAATGGTGATGATGTTACTCTTAGTGGAACTATGACAGCTTCCGATGTGCCATCTGGTACAAAAATCGTTGAAAATTTTGTAGCAAAAAACAATAAAACTTCTGAGATGATCAAATATCAGGATTATCAAACACTTTTAAATGCACAAGGGCAGGCAGTAAGTTTTAGCGGTAAAGTATATGATTCCAATTATGGATACGTAGATGTGAGTACATTGGTACCACTTGCGTACAATAGTGATGGTTCCAGAAAAGCCCAAGGTGAACTTCTCATTGAAGCGAATAACTCCAGCACTACTGTCAAATATGCTTATGACAATCGAGTACGTGTTGAGATAGACAGCAATAAAGACGGAAAAGTGGATGCAATACAAGTGTACATGCAAGGGGATTACACTAAAGAAGTTCCAAATGAAGCACCTGTCATTAGTGTAGTATTCCCTCAAAGTATCTATACTGATACCAATATGTCAGCAGTGCAAGTCAATGTATACGATCCTGACTTGGATGGGTTTACAACTGAGTATGAATGGAAGGTGAATGATGACG
>CAYXZY010000012.1:0-1425 GCA_964469685.1 uncultured Sulfurovum sp.
TTTTTATCCAGATTGAGATAGGTACTGTTCAGGTAGTTGGCCACGGTGCCATTGGAGCCAGGGTCATTTTTGTTTTGAAGATAGTAGTTCTCGTACCAGTCATTCAGTTTTGCACTGATAGGCAAAAGATAGACTTTTGATTGTGCCAGTCTGATCTCCTGTCCTGATGGTGACAGGTAGATGACATGGCCATGTACTTCTGAAGTACCGAATTTATGGTAGATCTTGTTGATCAGCTTGAAGTTGAGCTCCTGGGTGGAGGCCTTTGAGGCTTTTGCTTGCTGGTCTTTTTTAATTCTAAGGTCTTTTTCTCTTTGCGCTTTGAGTATTCGTGCCTTAGAGAGTCGTTCCTCTTCCATTACCTTTTGCTCTAAAGCCTTTACTTTGCGTAATGCTTCAGCTTCTTTGCGTTCAAGTGCTTTTTGTGCATCTGCTTTTCTTTTGGCTTCAAGGGCTTTCTCACGGATGAGCGCTTCTGCTCTTTGTTGCTCCAGTTCTTTTTTCTCTTTAGCCATTTGTGCTTCAAGTGCTTTGGCTTTGGCCGCTTCATTTTTGGCTTTGAGTTGAGCCAATTGTTCTTTTTTAAGCGCTTGGGCTTCTTCCGCTTTCTTTGCTTCAAGTGCTTTTGCTTCTGCTATACGTTCTTGTTCGGCTTTTTCCTGTTGGGCTTGGGCCTGTTTTAGAAGTTCAGCTTCTTTTTGTGCTTCTTGTTTTTGTCTTAAAATCTCCGCTTTTCTCTGTGCTCTTTGTTCATCCAGCGCTTCTGTCCTGCGTTTTTGTTGTTCAAGTCTCTTGGATTGGGCTGTTTTTTGTTCAGTGATGGTACGGGACGCATCAAGTTGCGCTTCCCTTTTTTTCTTTTTACGTTCTTTTTTTACGGCATCTTCCATCTTTTTAAGTTCAAGTTTGGGTGATATGCCTGTGTTGGAGAGGTCACTGCTGGATTCTGCTGTGACTGTACCGGTATGTGCCTGTGTTGAAAGTTGATAACCTCTTTCTGCACAACCAGAAAAAAGTAGAAGCATTGAGAGTAGAAGTAGCTGTTTTAACATTGTAGGTCCCTAGATCATTTTTAATTGTATAACTGTAACGCAATAATGATTAAATGTGGGATATTTAAAGTCAAATGTTACAGCAATAACACCAAACCTATGAGAAGAATGACACTGCCTGAGAAGTTATTGTATATTGTATTCTCTTTAGGATTTTTTAAAACCAAAGTAGGGATATAGGTATCTTCTGTCTTTACTTTCTTTGCTGTGGCTGTCTGATGGGTCAGTGGTAAATTTGAACCTCGCTCGGCACATGCTGAAAAGAGTAACATGAACAAAAGCAATACAAAGCTTTTTTTAATCATCAATAATCCTAAGTTATGGTGTAAAATAAGCCATATTTTAACCTAAAGTTACTTTGAAAACCTGATTG
>CAYXZY010000012.1:1525-12172 GCA_964469685.1 uncultured Sulfurovum sp.
GGGTTCTGTGACTGTATCGCGTGCACGATATATGAGTAATCTTGGTTTGTATCTTAAACCTATGTATAATGTGACAACAGGATTTTCTGCCTATGGTCTGGTAGGATATGGAAAAGCACATGCAGGCAGTTTGGATGATTCCGGTGTACAGTGGGGTCTTGGATCAAAATATGAACTAGCCAATGGGGTAGGTATCTTCTTTGACTATACAAACTTTTACGATGGAGATGATTTTGGAGGAACAGGTACTCCAGTTAAAGATTCATTCTTCTCAGCTACCAATGTTGGTGCAACGTACACATTCTAATCTGACATCTCTGGCTTTTTGCTAGAGATTTTATTTCTTTTTTTCTTATATTCTTTATCTATTATTATTCATTACTGACTATCCAATCCGTTTATACAATTGTGAGATCTTCTTGCAGGCCAGGGCTTTAAAAATTGATGTGCCATCTACTATTATCTGTGCAAAACCCATGGTGAATGTCAGGGAGTTGTAGTGTGTTTAATTTTTTGGATGTACGGAAAATGTTCAGGGTAGAATCCCACTCTCATAAAGTGGGAAAAAAAGTAAGCTCAGAGAAAGCTGTGGTTTATCTAAATGTTGTACCGCCATCAACCACCAGTGTCTGACCTGTGATCCATGATGCCTCAGGTGTGCAGAGAAAGTAAACAGAACCAGCAAGGTCATCCGGGCTTCCCATTCTGTTCACTGCTGAACGTTTGATGGTCTCTGCTTTTACTTCTTCATAGTTTGTGAAAGCTTTAAGCGCGTCAGTGTCTATGGGGCCGCCAGATACTGCATTGACCCTGATACCCATATCTCCCAGTTCTACCGCAGCGTAACGGCTCATGGCTTCAACGGCTGCTTTGTTCGTGCCGTGACCCGCATAGTTTTCAATATAGATGAGATTACCGGTCGATGAGAGGGTCACAATAGCACCGCCACCCACTTTTTCCATGCGCTTTGCAGCTTCCTGGCTACCTGCTACAAAAGCACCAACGGTTGCTGTCCAGATGTTGGTCAGACCTTTTTTAGGTCTTAGTTTCATGAACTTTCCATAGCCTCCTACAACGGGGCGACCATAGATCATCGCGTTAGAGACAAAGAAATCCACCCGGTCAAAATCTTCATCGATCGCCTCAAAGAGTGGTTTGAACTCATCAAGTTCAAGTATATTCAAAGGGTAGGCTTTTGCCTTGATGCCATACTTACTCTCCAGGTCTTTTGCGATCTCATCCGCAGCATCTTTGTTTGAGTTATAGGTGAAAGCGACATTTACACCATTTTGTGCAAATTTCTCAGCCACTGCTTTACCGATACCTTTTGTCGCTCCTGTAATGACAAGCGTTTTACCTTTCATACCTGACATGCTACACTCCTACAATTTTATAATTTTTCATGACATCTTCTATCTTTTTCATATTCTCACTGCTTGGCGCAACGAGTGGCAGTCTGTATTCCAGTGTTTCAGTAAGTCCAGCAATATACATTGCAGCCTTGATAGGAATAGGATTGCTTTCGCAGAAAAGGACTTTGTTCATGGCAAAGAGTTCATCGTTGAGCGCTTTTGCTGCTTTAAAATCACCTTTAAGAGCAGCATGCACAAGTGCAGCTTTCATGTCAGGAAGAAGGTTTGAAGTGACCGAGGTGATACCTTTCCCCCCACTTGCGAGGATGGGAAAGTCAATCGCATCATCACCTGAAAATACATAAAGATCAGGCACTTTAGCCAGTAGTTCCACCGTTCTTTCTATGGAGCCTGTTGCTTCTTTGATACCCATGATATTGGGCACATCATCAAAAAGTCTTTTCACGGTATCGGCCTGAATGTCAACACCTGTACGACCAGGTACATTGTAAAGCATGAAAGGGACTTTTACTGCAGATGCTATGGCTTTGTAGTGTTGGTAGAGTCCTTCCTGGCTTGGCTTGTTATAATACGGGCTTACGGAAAAAAGTGCATCTACACCACACGCTTCAGCATGTTTTGCAATATCTATGGCTTCATGTGTCGCATTGCTTCCGGCTCCGGCAAGTACTTTGGTATTTGTACCTTTACAGACTTGTACAGCGATCTCTATACATCTTTTATGTTCATCATGGCTCAGTGTTGCAGACTCACCTGTAGTGCCTACGGGGCATACGGCATCAATGCCGTTATCGATCTGTCTTTGGATGAGGGCGCCAAAGGTTGCTTCATCCAGTTTTCCATTTTTAAATGGTGTGATAAGTGCCGTACTTGCACCCGTTATGTAGTTACTCATGTATTTTCCTAGTTCTTTTTTGCTTAAAGGAGGTATTTGAAGCAAAAGCCCCAAAGTACGACGATGCCACTGCGACAACTTACGATTTGGTATTTTTTGATTTGCTTGTGTGCATTGTAACACAGATCAGCAGTGGATCTGTGTGTCCGGTCATACCAAAAAGCACCATCCTTTTAATTTTTTTTCAATATCACTGTGGTAGAGAAGTCATGATTAAAATACTTCTTTGCAGTTTCTTGAATATCCTTGAGTGTAATTTTATCCAATTTCTCTTCATATTCAAGTAAAGGCTGGATATTTCCTTTGACATAGTACTCACCATAGAGGCCTGCAACGGAAGATGAACTTTCCAGTGAGTAGATGAATTCAGCTTTTGTATTGATCTTGACCTTGTCAAGTTCAGCTTGACTAACCTCGCCATTTTTAAGCTTTTCAAGTTGTGTAAGTATCTCTTTTTCCAGCTCATCTACACTGGCATCAGGCGCAGTCATTGCCATGATAAGGAATACACCCGGGTCGGCCAGTTCCATATTGTACCCATAGACCTGGTTTGCCAGTTGTTTTTCATTGACAATTGTTTTTTCAAACCATGAACTTTTCCCTGAACTCAAGATATGGCTGATAGCCGAGAGGGCAACCTGATCCTTATGCTCATAATTAGGAATACTGTAGGTAATAGCAAGGGTGTCTACACGGTTGCTCTCTTTATGAAGAATGGCGCGCTTTGCACCATCCACTTTTGGTTCAACGGCTGTGACCTTTGGCACTTCATGCTTATTCTCAATAGACCCGAAATGTTTTGTAGCCGCTTTGTATACGTCTTCAGGACGAATGTCTCCTGCCACTACCAAAATAGCATTTTTAGGTTGGTAGTAACGCTGATAGAAGTCACGTATGTCTTCTATTTTCCAAGAAAGGATATCTTCCATAAATCCAATAGGTAACCAATGGTACGGGTGGTAGATATAGTGTGTGTTAAAGACTCTAAAATAGAGATAACCCATAGGGTTGTTGTCTGTGCGCAGGCGACGTTCCTCGGCCACAACATCACGTTCTTTTTGAAACTCCTCATCTGTGAGTTTTAGGTTGTGCATCAGTTCAGCAAAGAGTTCCAGAGACATATCTAGGTTGGCACTGGCAGTCTTGATGTAGTAATGTGTTTTGTCAAATCCGGTGGCAGCATTGTTCACGCCTCCACGGCTTTTGACGATCTTGTCAAACTCGCCTTCAGCCAGTTTGTCTGTAGACTTGAAAGCAAGATGCTCCAGCATATGAGCGATACCGCTTTTTCCAAGTACTTCGTTCCTGCTTCCTACTTTATAGTAGATATCGGTCGTAATGACACCTGAATCGTTGTCCATGGGTATCACGACAATTTGCATGCCGTTATCTAATGTTTTTGTAAAATGTTCCGGTAGTGAGTTTGCCATGAGTAGTCCTGATATTAGTAAGCATGAAAATAGTATTTTTTTCAACACTTGTTCCTTTTAGGTAGGGTGGATGTATCCACCACATTCACATGGTAGATACATCCAACCTACATAGTTTATTTCCAGTCAGCACCTATGGCTTCTGATATATGACTATACCCATCTTTCTTTAACAGTAGGATAATACCTTCGTTGATCTCTTTAATGAGTGCCGGTCCTTTATAGACAAGCAATGAATAGACCTGTACCAGTGAGGCACCCGCTTTGATACGCCTGTAGGCTTCTTCTGCAGAGTCTATGCCTCCAACGGAGATAAGCAGGGTTTTGCCATACAGTTCTTTGCCTATGGCTCTAAAAAGCGTATAAGACTTCTCAGTCAGCAGCGCGCCGGAGATACCGCCAAAGTCTTTTGCATGCGGGGTCAGTGAGTAGTCTATGGTCGTGTTTGTAGCTATGATACCTGCGGCTCCCGCTTCTACCGCAGTATGGCACAAGGCTATGGCATCTTCCGCTTCCATATCCGGTGCGATCTTGAGGAAGATCGGTTTGGCAGTGATCTTTTGACCCATAGCAAATATGGCTTTGATGAAATTTTCATTTTGCAGATCTCTCAGTCCCGGAGTGTTGGGAGAAGAGATGTTGATGACCACGTAATCTCCATAGTCTTTGAATGCTTTGAAAAGTGTTTCATAATCATGGAGCGCCTCATTTTCGGGTGTTGTTTTGTTCTTCCCGATATTGATACCGATAGGATAGTCAAAAAAGTAGAGTTTTTTGAGACGTTGCAGCATATAGTGGCTACCTTTGTTGTTGAACCCCATCGCATTTTGTATGGACTGGTCTTCCACGAGTCTAAAGAGCCTTGGTTTTGCATTGCCTTCTTGAGGTTTGGGTGTAACCGTACCTATTTCGGTAAACCCAAAACCCAAAGTGGGCATGGCGGTAATGTACTGGCCATTTTTGTCAAAACCTGCACCGAGTCCGACAGGGTTTGCAAAGGTGCGTCCAAAGATCACTTGTTTTATGCTGGGATGCGTGACAAAATTCTGTTTGGCAAGGAGACGCAAGAGTGGAGGGCAGTAGGCTGCAGCTCTGAGTCCGAAACCTGCTACAGTATGAGCCGTTTCGGGGTCAAGTTTAAAAAGAAGTTTTTTGAGCGTTTGATACGAAAAAAGGGACACTATACTCTCCATACTGAATTATAGCTAACTATCAATAAAAGTAGTGAAGAGAGAGGGTGCCGCCTACTATTTTATTGAGGTTCTCAATGCCTTCGACATTATAGTAGTGGTAGGAGAGATCTGCATCAATGTTGTCCGTCACATACACCAATAACCCTGCATTGGCACCATAGTAATAGCCCGTGTCGTCAGTGAGTGCATCATCTTCATACCGCAGTGTTCCCACAGATAGACCAACATAAGGCCTGAACTCAGGCATTCCCATCATTTCGTCCATGAGGATCTTGTCAATTTCCATGGAAAAACTTCTATATACGCCACTTCTGTATTCATAAGTGAACATGGTTCGCCAGTCCTGAGTCTGTTTACCGTAGCGTAACCCAATGGTAGTATTTTTCTGGTCATTGATATCTTTAATATCAACAGACTGGGTTGAGATAGTTATGCCTAAAAAAGGAAACTCTTCAGTCTCCTCGGCGAAAAGTGAAGAAAGAATGAATAGAGATAAAAAAATAATTTTTGACATGTTATTCCCACTAGATAGTTTAAACAGTATGGTATCTTTATTTGTGTTAAGAAAATCTTACACTCAGGTTACAGGGTTTTAGCCAATTTCTGATACTCCGTGCAGGTCTCAAGCAAAGAAGAATGGGTGCCTTGACAGATGATCTTTCCAGATTTGAAAACTAGGATCTTGTCTGCATCTTCAATGGTACTAAGCCTGTGGGCAACAGTGAACATGATGATGTCAGATTTGAGTTTGTCCAGTGCCTGCTGGATAAGGGCTTCGCTTTTGTTGTCCAGTGCAGAAGTGGCTTCATCGAGTATGAGGATGTCAGGGTCTTTATATAGAGCGCGTGCCAAGGCTATGCGCTGCCGTTGTCCTCCTGAGAGATTGCCGCCGCTTTCGGACAACACGGTATGGATACCGGCTTCCAGTTTGTCTATAAATTCCATGGCATAGGCTTTTTGCAGGGCTTCTTTGACACGTGCTTCATCTATGGCTTCTCCATAGGCGACATTGGCTGCTATGGAATCATTAAAAAGATAGATACGCTGTGTCACGTAAGCTATCTTTTTATGTAATGACTCAAGGGTGAACTGCGTATTTGGCTTGTCGTTTATAAGGATCTGCCCGGAACTGGGGTCGTAAAAACGCACCAGCAAATTCACCAATGAGCTTTTTCCAGCCCCGGAGTCACCTACCAGTGCAATAGACTCTCCCTTATTTGCATGGAATGAAATATGTTCAAGTGCAGGGATGTTGTCATAAGAGAGTGATACGTCATCAAAAGTAACAGAGTTGATACTCTCAGAAAGTTCTGTGCTGCCTGAATGAATGGCAGGTTCTATTTGCAGCAATGCATGCATACGTGTATTTGCTGTGATGGCATCCTGTGCTCTGTTGTAAAGACTGGAAAGTTTTTTGATGGGCGTATAGAGCATGAAAAGTGCTGTGGCAAAGGCAAAGAAAGCGCCTACGGTCATATGTCCGTCTATGACTTCTTTGCCTCCTATATAGATGACCAGGCCAATAGCAATAGAACCGAGGATCTCCATAATAGGCGAGGTGAGCGCATTGGTTCGAATCTGCTTCATGATAAATCGAAAAACATTTTGGTTCTCTTTGGCAAAACGTTCCTGTTCATAGGCCTGTGTAGAGTTTGATTTTATCACTTCGATATTGGACAAGATCTCACCCAGTCTTGATGTCATGTCCGCAGTACTTTCCTGAGAAAGTTTAGAGTATTTTCGCATTCTTTTTGCGAGTGTTGAAAGCGGAAAGGCAGCCAATGGCATAATGAGCAGGAAATAGAGTGCAAGTTTGGGACTTTCATAGATCACATAACCCGTCAGAGCAAGTACAGTGAGGCTTTCTCTAATGAGGTCGGGAATGATATTGGCAACGACCATTTGTATGCGGGTGATGTCGTTGGTGATTCTGGAGAGTATCTCTCCTGAGTGTGTTTCTTTGAAGAACTGCATATCAAGATAGGTCAGATGAGAGAGAAGCTTGTCTCTAAGTTTTCTGACGACATCCTGTCCTATGTAGGAAGTGTAGTAGGTCTGCACATATCCGCCTAAACCCTTAAGGGTAAATACACCAATGAGCAAAAAAGGCATGAGTTGCAGCATGGCCACATCTTTGTTTATAAAGACATCATCCATCACAGGCTTTATGAGTTGTGCGGTACCTGCAGTACCCGCGGCAACAGCTATCATGCCCAGTACAGCAAAGAAAAACTGCTTTTTGTAACCCATAAGGTAGGGTAGATACTGCTTTAAAAGATCTTTCATCTTAGGCTTTTTCCCAAAGTGTACCATCAGCAGTATCCATGATGGAGATGCCCATTGCAGTGAGTTCATCGCGTATGGCATCTGAACGTGCGAAATCTTTGTTCTTTTTGGCTTCGACACGCTCAGCCACCAATGCTTCAATTTTCTCTTTTAGTGCTTCATCAACACCTATTTGGAAGTAAGAGAATGGTTCTTTGCCTCCAAAGCCCAAAAGCGTATCAATGAACGCGATGTTCGCCAGGGTTTCCTTCTTAAGTGCCTTGTCCTTCGGGTTGGCATCGAGGGCATCATTGGTCACTGCGATGAGTTCATCTATGACTGCGAGCGCCACAGAAATATTGAGATCATCCGCCATGGCATCCAAAAGTGCTTGTTTGAAGTTCTTGTTGGGCACACTTGCTTTGCCGGGTGTGACACGTTTTTTGAGTCTATAGAGTTTGTCCAGTCTTTTCTTTGCAGTCTGCAGTTCTTCTTCGGAGAAGTTGAAGTCGTTTCTGTAATGGACAGAGTTCAGATAGTAGCGCAGCACTTCTCCGTCATAGAGCTTGAGGGCATCTTTGAGAAAGAAGCTGTTGCCAAGCGACTTTGACATCTTCTCCCCGTCTATTTGCACAAAACCGTTATGCATCCAGTATTTTGCCAGTTCATGTCCTGTTGCACAGCGGCTTTGGGCAGCTTCATTCTCATGGTGAGGGAAAAGAAGGTCCGCTCCCCCTCCATGGATATCTATACTATAGGCATCATCCCCGTGAAAATGCTTTTCTATCATGGCCGAACACTCGATGTGCCAGCCTGGACGTCCTTTGCTGAATGCGGCATCAAAGCAGATGTCTTCCTCGCCTTTACAGGCCTTCCAGAGTGCAAAATCTTTTGGATTTCGTTTTTCGCTGGTATGGGCTACGCGGCTTTGGCTGTCTTCATCATCTGCCACTCGGTGAGAGATGTTCCCGTAAGCACTGTCTTTGGATGTATCAAAATACACATCCCCGGTGGAGATCACATAAGCCATATCTTTATCGATAAGTGTTTGTATCATGGACTCAATGGCGTCCAGGGATTCGGTTGCTTTAGGCTCAATGTCTGCTCGTTGTACACCCAGCGCATCCATTTCTTCCAAGTACCGTGCTATGTAAAAAGAGGTGATCTCTTCCATGCTTTTGCCTGTCTGCTCCACTTTTTTGATGATCTTGTCATCGATGTCCGTAAAATTCTTACCCATAGTGACTTTATACCCAAGTGCCTTGAGTGTACGCGAGAGAAGATCAAAAGCCAGACTTGAGCGTGCATGCCCCAGGTGTGCATCGTCATACACCGTCGGTCCGCAAACATAGATAGATGCTTCTTTTGGTCTGATAGGCTCAAAAGGAACTTTCTTTTTTTGGACGCTGTCGTAGATGTACATAGTAGATAAACCTTGTTTTGTATTGATGTGATTATAGCCAAAATCTGTTTAGGACAGGTATTTGACAACTTTTGACATTCTTTTACTATACTGTTACAATAAAATATTTTCATGCCCGAAGGAGAAGGCTGTGACAAATTTACGCAAAGTTATCACCAATGTACGGACCAATGAGCAAATTGTGCAAGCCTCTCCCAAAAACAAAGAGAGGCAGGTTTTTGAAAACAGTGTTCTGATATCTGAAACAAATCTCAATGGTATCATAGTGTATGTCAATCGGAGATATTTGGGACTTACCGGGTTTAATGAAGACGAGCTCATCGGTGCGCCACATAAATTAGTGAGACACCCGGATATGCCCAGAGGTGTTTTTAAAGCGATGTGGAAGATCATAAGAGAGGGAAAGATATGGCGTGGCTACATTAAACATCTTTGCAAGGATGGTTCATTTTTTTGGACACTCTCCTATGTGCAGGCAAAGTTTGATGAAAATGGCCAGATCTTAGGCTATACCTCTACGGGGAAAATGGCATTTGAAGTGACCCGCATGGAAGTCGAAGACAAATACAAAACCTTAATGGGGCGAGAACACATTGATGACCCTTATTTTATGGCTTCTGAAGACTACTGCGAAACACAGGCCATACAAAAAGGCATCCCTTAGCGAATATATCCGATCAGCAGTGCATTGAGAAGATAGAGTATGACCATACTCAAAAGCAAAAATCCCAGAAAATAGATACTTGTTTTAGAGCGCACGATCTGAACAAACCTTTCAAACCCGACCTCTCTTACCGTAAATATAAAAAGCACCCATCCTCCGATACTGCCTGCAAGTGCAAGACCTGAAGCGCCCATGAACTGCATGAGTATAAGGGATGATGTCACTGAAGCGATGAGTGAATAGACAGCTATTTTTGCAGCCTTTCGGTGTCTGTGCGAGGCATAGAGAAAAAGTGAAAAGAGTTTGGCCAGTCCAAAAGGAAGCAGGCCTATCATGTACATCTGCAGTACGAGTACGGTCTCTTTGGTCTGTATGACTGTAAATTTCCCTCTTTCAAAGAGTAGCCATACAATGGGCTCAGCCAGTATGATGCCACCCAACATGGAAAGACCCAGCAAAAAAGACAAGAGCCAGAAGGCTTTGTTCAGGTTGGCATAGGCTACATTTTCTTGCTGGTTTTTAAGCGCTTTTGAGACTGCCGGAAAGAGCACGGTAGCCGTTGCAATGGCGATGAGTGCAAGCGGAAGCTGAAAGACCCTGTTGGCATAGAAAAGGTATGAGACTGAACCTGTCATGAGAAAAGTGGCCAACACCGTGTCTATAAATGCAGAGATCTGCGGGGTGGAATTTCCCAGTATACCCGGTATGAACAACGTGTTGAAGTGTGTTTTTTCGTTTGCTACATCTTTGGCTTTTCTGTATCTCCATCCTCCCAAAAGAATGCGATGCAGCTTAAACTGTTTTATGGCTAGCACATGTACCAGAACCTGAAGCAGCCCTCCGATGAGTACTGCAAAACTCAGGGCATACGCTACTGTTTTGGGATCTTCTTTCATGTAGAGCCAAAGGGCAGCGATCATAGCGATGTTGAGAAGCGCAGTGGACATGGCGGTCGTTGCAAAATGTTCTTTGTATTGTAGCAGTGTGGCTAAAAATGTAACAATGAAAATAAGATCAAGATACCAAAAATTGATCGCAGTCAGCGGTGCAGTCTGACCGATCTGCTCCCAATCCCATCCCCATGCGAGCAATTTGGTGACAGGTTCGGGAAAAAGTGTGATAAGCAAAGAAAAGCCCATCAAAAAGAGTAAAAACCTCAAAAAGATAGCCGTGGCAAAGACGCCTTTGTGCTTTGAAGCGATGAACGACGGCATAAACGCCTGAGTAAATGCCCCCTCAGCGAAGATACGCCTAAAAAGGTTTGGCAGTTTAAACGCCACAAAGAACATGTCCGACCACACCGAAGCCCCCAATGCCGAAGCCATCAACACATCACGCCCCAACCCTGTGATACGAGAGATAAGGATACCGAAGCTGTTGGTGAAGATGGATCTTAGTTTCATG
>CAYXZY010000013.1:0-12097 GCA_964469685.1 uncultured Sulfurovum sp.
TGCAGATGTACCATCTTTCAATGATGGTGCATTGGTTTTACCTCCAACAGTATGGCGATAGAGAGCTTTATTGAGCTTTTTAGAGCCTCATAAACCCGCTATCTACAGCCACCATACCACCCACTTCACCATTTTCTACCGTAGTAGCACCATATACGCCTGAGCCCTCACTGTTGGTGACTGCACCACCGGCTTCCACTCCATAGCCTATAGTGGGTGTTGCATTTGCATAGTCTGCGCAAGCATTTAAAAAGAAAAGCATTCCTAGAGTCAGCAGTAAAGTATGTATCATCGTAATATTCCTGTTTTTGTATGATAATAGCGTAAATGATAGAAAAAGATCAGTGCTAAGACTGCAAATAAGAAAGCTGCTCCACGGGGTAAGGGGAGCAGCTTGGAGTTTGGAAAGTTAAAAAAGCCCCTGAAGATCAACTCTCTTCAGGCTGTGTTGTTGTATTTGTCTCACCGTCAGTCGGTGCGGGTGTATCTGCTTCCATTGCCATAGCTTTTTCTACTGCGGGGTGAATGTTTTCAGCATGTGCAGTGGCTACGAACATTGTAAATGCTGCAAGTAAAACCATTAAATTCTTCATATATAATCCTTTTTTATATCGGCAATATGCCTTGATGAATGTGTCAAATCAATGTGATTCGAACAAGATAATTGTAATGCAAAAGAGTGACTTTATTCTTACTTTAAAATTAACCATGTATTACCTTTTAGTCAAACTTATATATACTGTCCCATAAGCAAAAGGATGACATCGATGATACCTTTTAACCATTTGGGTTTTGTATTTAAGACCTTTGGAAAGTATATCTATCCAAAGTCTGTGAGATCTTCTCTGTGCACATTTTTAAACGCTTTAGCTTCCGAGTCAAAGGTTTTGGATGTAGGTGCAGGAACGGGGGTCATGTGTACGTTTGCAAATGCATGCAGGGATGATCTGAAATATTCAGCTGTCGATCCTGCCAAAGGCATGTTGAAGTATGCGCATGCATACATAGAGACACATGAAGGCATGGCTGAAAGCCTCCCTTTTGAAAATGACAGTTTTGAGGCGGTACTCATTGGAGAAGCCCTGCATCATTTCGATGATGTCGATGTTGCATTCCTGGAGATCTGGCGTGTGCTCAAAGACAACGGCAGGGTCTTCATTTATGATTTTGATGTGTCTACTTTCATGGGCAAAAACATATGCCGTATAGAAACATTATTGGGTGAGCCTGGGAACTTCTATGCACCGGAACATTTAAAAGATACGCTGGAAAGTTATGGGTTTGAGGTCAGATTTAAAAAACATGGGTGGCGCTATACTATGGAGGGGATCGTTAAAAATAAAGTATCTTAGATAGCAATGCATGACTGTTAACACGATTCATTGGTGGATGAAATGAAATTTTTTAAAAAAGGAGGAAGAATAAAAAAAATGTCTTGCTACCTAAGATATGTTCGAAGTATAACTAAATAAGATAAAATTACTCTTAAAATCTAAACTTATAACTAAAATTTGTTTACCTTAACTAACAGACCAGCCAGTTTTCCAATTTGAAGACGTCTTCGGTTGCAGGCATAGCCTTCCATCCGTGAGATTCAAGGTACATCATCTTGTTGGCAAAATACCCGACAATATATTTCTCTTTGTAGATCGGAAACGTACCCGAAGAAAACATGGCAAAAATATCTTCAAAGGATCGAGCCACTTCATAATATGAAAAATCAAAGTTATGCAGGGCGATCAGTGCATCGTGCAGGATCTCGTTTTGATGCATAGAAACGCTCAATACATAATAAGCGGGGTAGGTGACTGCAGGGTCATCCATAAGTTCTGAGATATACAGACGTTCTTTCTTTTTGTTATACATAGGCGTATTGTAAAGTATTTGAAGGCCATTGTGGTAAAAGTATGTCAAATTGACATACTTTTACTCCTGAAGCTCATCTTTGTTGTCTTTAAGGACATAGATGTAGGTCTCCACATCCAGTTCGTCATACCTTTCAACACATACCGGTGTACGGATGAACTCTTCACCTTCAAATGCGTCCAAATACTCCCAGTGATCCTCCAGATTATGCGAATAGAACAGATAACCGTGGACGGTATCGCCTTGAGGGTCAAGTTTGATACCGGGGTAGCCCATTGAGGCAGACCATCCCGCGCCGATAAGTTCACCTGTGACAGTGGCCGGCACAAACTTCCCTTGTATCTGTTCGAGTACATGTCCGTTAGGGCAGTTTGGCATCAGTGTGCCGTAGACAAAAAGTGTTTGCAATGTTTTCTTCCTAGCTTTAATGATATGACATTATAATATGCTAAAGTAAAAAAACACACCAAGGGGTATTGATGGCGTATGATCTGAAGAAAAAACTGGTAATTGCCATTTCCTCAAGGGCATTGTTTGACCTGGAAGATGAAAATAAAGTCTTTGAGAAAAAAGGGCTTGAAAAATACTACAGATATCAGATCAAAAATGAAAATACATTGCTAAAGCGGGGTGCAGCCTTTGATTTTGTGAAAAATATCCTTCGTATCAATAGACATTTTGATGACAAACTCATAGAAGTCATTATTCTTTCAAGAAACAATGCTGCGACAGGTCTGCGCATCAAAAACTCTATAGACAAATACAAACTCAATATAGAAAGAGCAGGGTGGACAGCGGGTACACCTATCTCAAACTATCTTAACGCTTTTGACGTTGACCTGTTTTTGTCCGCACATGAAGAGGATGTGCAATCAGCGATCAATGCAGGTATAGCTGCAGCAAGGATCATTCCTAAAAAATATAAGAAAAAATCCAGAAAAAAAGATGTACGTATCGCCTTTGACGGTGATGCGGTTCTTTTTTCTGATGAATCTGAAAAAATCTACAAGAAACACGGACTGGATGCCTTCATTGATCATGAAAAGAAAAATGCGAAAAATCCTCTTCCCAAAGGCCCTTTTGCCAAGCTGCTTAAAGTGATATCGCAGATACAAAAGAAATTCCCTATGGAAAAAGCCCCCATAAAGACCTCACTCATCACTGCACGCGATTTTGCAACTTTTGAGAGGGTCATACGTACTTTTGATGCCTGGGATGTACGTGTGGATGAAGCATTTTTCTTAGGAGGCGTGGAAAAAAGAAGGGTGGTGAAGTCCTATAAAGCAGATATCTTCTTTGATGACCAGGATGTGCATCTGGAAAAGACTTCTCATAAAACGCCTTCAGCCAAAGTACCTTATAAAAGCAAATAATATATTTATTAATATTTATAATAAATATAAATTAAAATATATAATTTAATTTCAAATAGGTTATAATGCGCTTATATCAGTGCCTCAGAGGAGTTATGTTTGAGAACAATATTGAAAAATATGGTAGAAACTCATAAAAGACAAGTGCGTAAATATTCACTTCCTTTGGTGATGCTTGTTGCGAGTGCAACAGCGCAAGCTTCCTGTCTTAAGCTTGCAAGGGTTGCCGGAATGAGTCAAAACAAGTTAGAAAAGATAGTTGACAAACTGGTTAAAATAGAGACCACATCCGGTGGGTACACGGTTAAAAATAAACGTTCCGGTGCCTATGGACGCTACCAGATCATGCCAAGTACCGCGAAATTTTATGCCAAAAAACTGGGCATCCCCCAACACCTTTGGAAAAAACCCTACAATCAGGACAAAATTTTCAGAGCCATTATGAATGACAACATTAAAAGTCTCAAAAGAAACGGGCATAAGATCTCGGCATTTTCACTGTATGCCACGCACCAACAAGGGGCAGGCGGTTTTAACAAGATCATGAAAAACAGGCCACTTTCTAAAAATTTGGAAAAAAATCTACGTCAAAACCTGCCATCAGATCTCAGAAAAGTCAGAAGATCGCAGCTTAGATCCACATGGATAAGATACTGGAAGAAAAAGCTGGGATAACAGGCGGACACCATTCATTAAGTGTTCTTAGGCTTGTTCTCTTTTGCTATAGAAGTCCTTTTTAAACGCTTCAAATCTCTCATCAAGAATAGCTTCTCTCATTTGTTTCATCAGGTTAAGGTAATAATAAAGATTATGAATGGTACCTAATCTAAAGTAGGTAAGCTCTCTTGCGCGGTAGAGGTGCCTGAGGTAGGCACGTGAGTAGGTCTGACAGACCATACATCCACACTCCGGATCAACCGGGTTTTCATCTGTGGTGAATGCAGCTTTTTTAATGTTGATCTTTCCAAAACTAGTAAAGAGTGTACCGTTACGTGCATTTCTGGTAGGCATGACACAGTCAAACATATCTACGCCGCGTGCTACATTTTCCACAAGATCCTCCGGTGTACCAACACCCATCAGATAGCGGGGCTTCTCTTCTGGCATGAACTGTGTGGTCCACGCTACGGTATCATACATATCTTGACTGGCTTCACCCACACTCAGTCCGCCAATGGCAAAGCCGTCATAATCCATCACACAAAGCTCTGTAGCTGACTTCTGTCTAAAGGCTTTATCTGTGCCTCCTTGTATGATAGCAAAGATATTTTGTTCCACGCCAACACCCTCGGCCTGCTTGTGGCGAAAGTAGTCTATGGACTCCTGTGCCCATCTTGTCGTTCGGTCGATACTCGCAGCGATGCGTTCCTGTGTGGCAGGAAGTGCCACGAGATCATCCAGTATCATCATGATATCTGATCCCAGATTGTGTTGGATGTCTATGACTTTTTTGGGGGTAAAGTAGTGTTTGCTGCCATCAACATGTGAGGCAAAAGTGATACCGCCTTCATCGATCTTGACATTATCAGAGAGTGAAAAAGCCTGGAAACCGCCACTATCGGTCAGAAATGACCTGGGGTACTTGGTAAACCCGTGCAGTTTACCCATTTTTGCCACTACCGCATCGCCCGGACGTATATACATATGGTAGGTATTTGCCAAAATAATATCCGGTTTGATGAATGTGTCCAGATCTGTAGCATCCAGGGCTTTGACCGCTCCTACGGTGCCTACAGGCATAAAAACGGGGGTCTGGATGGTAGAATGAGATGTTTTTATCGTACAGGCTCTTGCTTTGCCGTCGGTTTTATCTATCTGAAATTGCATTGTGTTATAATATCCTCTCATTACGGAACGCTATATTAAGTAAAACGTGAAGAAGTACTTGGTCAAATTGGGCAGTATTATATCTAGTGCTTACCTAAAAACAGTTAGAGGATCGATCATCAAAAATATTCTTATTTTAGCCAGCGGCAGTATCGCTAGACATTTCATAGACTGGGTCAGTAAAAAAAGGGTTGCGCAAAACACCTACCATGTGACTTGTTACAAAGCAGGTTCAACGCCACCCAAAGTAGGCAAGAATATCACACTGATCGATGCAGACCCAACCAGTTATTCCAAACTTTCTCATATCATGAAAGAGACGCATTATAGTCATATATTTGTGGTACTTGAAGATATAGAAGATGCCAGATATGTACTGAAGAACCTTGCACTTATCCAGACAAACGCAAGGGTCATTCTTGTTAACCAGTGGGATGATGATGAGATAGGCAGGGACTTTAAACATATCACTATCATCCATCAGGATGAACTCATAGCTGCACATCTTTATGACCATCTTCCCAACGTTCCGCTGGTTGCACAAAATGTTGGACTTGGGCGCGGTGAGATCATGGAGATCCACGTACCCTTTGGAAGCTCTTATGCCTACAGGCATGTAGGAAGCATACAGCAGCGAAAATGGAGAATAGCGGCCATCTACCGTGACGAACACCAGCTCTTGCCTACAAGTACCACTATGATACGCCCCAATGACACCCTTCTTGCTGTAGGAAAGCCACTGGTCCTCGATGGTGTCTACAAGATGATCAATAAGCGTATAGGGCTTTTCCCTGAACCTTTTGGACGCGATCTCTATTTGCTGCTTGACTTTAGATATGATCAGAAAAATGCACTGACCTATCTACATGAGAGTATCTATCTGCTCAATAAACTTGAAAACAAAATGCTTTTGGTTCGAGTCATTTACCCCAATAATTTTACGCTTCTTGATGAAATACGCACCTATGAATCTGATAATATCATGATAGCGATCTCGTATGAAAATGAACGTGTTGATACCCTGATAGAATACGACATCAGCCAAAACGACATTGGTCTTGTGCTGAACAGCATTAAGGCATTTGAGGCAGACGGACTGAAAGACAGGCTCTATGACCTTAGAAAACTTGTCTACCTCTTTGGTGATAAACGGCTGGAACATGTCAAGAAATGTGTCATACTTATGGATGAAAATGAAAGAATGGAATCTATTTCTGCAACGGCATTTGATATCTCAAATTCTCTTGATGTAGATCTCTTGCTTGGTGACTATGACCCTGAAGGTGATTTTGAAAGCAAACAGATGGTCATTGAACATTATGAAACCATGACCCACATATTCAACAGAAAGATCACGATTGAACAAAAGGTGGCCAATCCCATCAGGGAACTTTCCAATATGCAGGAGATATTGCAGATAGCACCTTTTAAGAAGCACCTGAATACAGACAGTTATATGAAATTTATTTCAACCAAAGTACAAGATTTCATACTTACGACCTACAGGCATCCCAAATTGCTTGTTCCTTATGCGCTTACTGAAAGCAAAGACGAAATGACCATATAAAAAGAAGAGAGGTATCATGAAACATATTTTTATGCTCATTGCATCACTTGCATACTCATCTGTGCATGCTGACTGTTCTGACATTCCTGCAGGCATGGAACTTGCCAAAAGTATTGAGGCAAAAGAGATCAACAAAGCAAAGAAACTTTTAGAGAAATATAAAGCAGACGTCAAAACCTATGTGGCATCCTGTGACAAGAACAAGGACGCTTTTGAAGTCACCTCAGTCATGGTCTTGACCTATGAGGACAGACTCAAGGACATGGTGCATGACAGCCAAAAAGTCAAATCTACGTCTGATTGCTCCACCACGCCAAGTGTATCAGCACTGGAAAAGGCCATAAAAAGTAAAAATACTGACACTATCAAACAGGCGTTCTCCCGGTACAAAACAGCTTCTCAGGCCTACCTGGATAACTGTGCATCTCATCCGGATTATGCCACCGTGTATGATGAGTTTTTGTTTTATGAAGAGGAATATGGCAGTCTGTAGTCTCTAAGTGTGCTATTTCCCCGTCCTTTAGCTTGCGCAGCATCTTAACACAACGAAATTTAACCACAAATGAGATAAAATAGATATAAGGCACCTCTAAAAACCCTGGATGCATACAATGGGTTTTGCAAATGCTGAATTGCACAAAAGATTTTTTCCCTAGGACATGTCCCTAGGATGCATGTCCTGACCATACAAAATTTTGCGTAAGATTATGTTTGCAAAGTCCACCTAGAGATACTTTTACGTATCTGGGGTTATTGGATGTTCCCTAAATTCCATATCTGTGCAAGGTTACGCAAAACATGACTGTCCCTATAGAACTTATCAATACCCAAAATACCAAATACAACATCACCATAGATGCTTTACCGGATCTTAGCTTTGACACTTCGGTTGTAGTGGTCACCAATCCGACAGTGGCAGGCTACCATCTTGACACCTTGCTTTCCAAGATATCTGCGAACTCCCTGCATGTCGTCACTGTGCCTGACGGAGAAGCCTATAAGACCCTGGCAACAGTTGAAGATATTCTCAATGAGTGTTTTGAGCAAAAACTGGACAGAAAATCACTGCTTATTGCCTTTGGGGGCGGGGTCATAGGCGATATGACCGGTTTTACCGCTTCACTCTACCAAAGAGGCATAGATTTCATCCAGATTCCCACAACACTGTTAAGTCAAGTGGACGCATCCGTTGGAGGCAAAACAGGTGTCAACAATGCTTATGGCAAGAACCTGATCGGTGCCTTTTACCAACCTAAAGCAGTCTACATTGACCCGGCTTTCCTAAAAACCCTTCCTCCGCGCGAATTTGCCGCCGGTGTGGCTGAAGTTATTAAAATGGCTGTGATGTTCGACAGGTCATTTTTTGACTATTTGAAAGAGGCAGACTTTTCCAAAGAAGAGACCATAAAAGAGATGATACGCAGGTCAGTAGAACTGAAAGCTTCGGTGGTCAATCAGGATGAAAAAGAGGCAGGTATCCGCGCTGTACTGAATTATGGACATACCTTTGGGCATGTCGTTGAGAATGAAACCCACTACAGTACCTACCTGCATGGTGAAGCAGTGTCCATAGGCATGGTCATGGCAAATGCATTGGCCGTGGCTTTGGATCTCATGACACAAAGCGAAGCAGATGAAGTCAAAATGCTGCTTGAAAGAGCCTCTTTGCCTACGCGTTATGCCATCAAAGATGTAGATGATTTCTATGAACATTTCTTTTTAGATAAAAAATCTGCAAAGGGCAGCATAAAATTCATCCTGCCCAAGGGTTTAGGCGGGCACACAATGGTCACTGACATAGACCCGGCGATCGTCAAAAAAGTACTTTTATCCTTTGGGGCCGAAAAATGCGCTTAAAACTATTTACCTTTTTTGTACTGCTGCTATGTTCCTTCACCTTGGTACAGGCTGAACAGAATGCAACCCAGGATGCTGTTTCCAAACCAGAACACAACAGCACCATAGAAACGCTGAAGCTTCAAGTTGACAATATAGACAACAAGATCTTGCTCGATAATATTTGGTCCAAGATGTACAGCAATTATCATACCTATCAGGAGCTGCTCAAACAACAAAAGATCATAGCTGCTAAAATCGCTTCGTTGAAAAACAAACAAATGCTCACGTCAAAACAAAAGGAGATACTGGCCAACGAAAAGAAAAAGAATGCAACCCTGCAGGGTAAACTTTCTTTGCTTGAAGAGTACAAAAACAATCCATTTGAAAAGTTCCTTACTCCTCCACAAATAGAGAACGTACCGACAGTAGGTAATCCTTTTGCCGTGATCGGGGCATTGTCATACCAGAAGAAACTGAAATTCGATCAGGATGAGTACCAAAAGCGTTATGACTCACTACAGGAGATCATGGAGGCTCTGAAAGAGAAAAAGATGCTTCTTGAGGAACTGTTAAAACATGACCCTGAAAATGCAGCATACTTAGGTGCTCTACAGGACACAGAAGAGGAGATCAAAACCTTTGAGCCTGTCATTGACATCTTCCAGACAAGCAACAGTGTCTTTAGTAAAAAAATCGATGAGATCAAACTAAAGCTTGAAGAAGACATCAAAAGAGAAGCCGGAAAAGCCTTTACGATCGGGGCTATCATACTCTTTTTTATTCTTGTACTTGTCTTTATCAAATTTCTGGTACGTAAATATATGTCGGACAATGAAAAGTTCTATACCATTAACAAAGCAGCCAATTTCAGTTTCATTCTTTTAACTGTCTTTACGCTTTTGCTGGCATACATTGAGAACATCTCTTACCTGGTCACGATCTTGGGGTTTGCCTCTGCGGGTATCGCTATTGCAATGAAGGACTGGTTCATGTCTCTTATGGGCTGGCTCACCATCGTTGTAGGTGGAGCCATTCATGTAGGAGACAGGGTCAAGTTTGTACGTGACGGGGTTGAATACGTCGGGGATATCGTCGATATCTCTATGCTGCGTATGACCATGCATGAAGATATTACATTGACAAGTTACATGGTCAACCGCAGAGCAGGGCGGATGGTATTTATACCAAACAACTTCATCTTTACCGATATGATATCAAACTATTCTCATGCCGGTCTAAAAACCGTATGGGATGCGATAGACTTTGTGATCACGTTTGACTCTGATGCCCAAAGAGCCTCACAGATCGCCAAAGAGATCACCAAAAAGTACTCTAAAGGATACACTGAGATCACGAGAAAACAGCTCAACAAACTCAGAAGCAGATACGGAATGAGGAACACCAATGTTGAACCGCGTATATTTACCCACATTGAACCTTACGGCTTAAAGATATCCGCATGGTACCTTACCAACTCTTATGCGACAATGACACTAAGAAGTACGATCTCCATAGAGCTCATCACACGCTTACAGGAAGAAGAGAAGATACACCTCGCATTCCCGACGCAGTCTATTTACGTGGACAAAAATGTACCCAGACCGGAATTCAGTTTGGAAGATATACCCTCAGACAAGGAAGTGTAACGATGCAAAAAGTTTATTTTAAAACCTTTGGGTGCCGTACCAACCAGTTTGATACACAGATCATGATGTCAAAACTCAAAGATTTTGCATTGTGTGATGATGAACTCAATTCAGACTATATTGTTGTCAACTCCTGTACTGTGACCAATGGCGCTGATTCATCCGTGCGAAATTACATAGCCTCCATGAAACGTAAAAACCCGAATGCAAAAGTCATTCTTGCCGGTTGCGGATCACATTCAAAAGGAGAAGGGCTTTTTGAAGATAAAAAAGTGTTTGGGGTGATCGGTCATTCGGAAAAAGAAAATTTGAATACGGTTTTGAAAAATGAAAAACCGTTCTATCAGATCGGTGATCTGGAACATATCGATACCACGATCGTAGAAGAATTCATAGGCAAGAGCAGAGCATTTATCAAGATACAGGAAGGGTGTGACTTTGCCTGTTCCTACTGCATCATTCCGCAAGTGCGAGGTGCGGCACGTTCACATAAAGAAGAGACGATCCTCGAACAGATAAGCAAGCTTGCATCCAACGGTTTTGGAGAGTTTATACTCACAGGAACCAATGTAGGATCTTACGGACGTGACCATGATACTTCTATGGCCAAACTGCTTAAAAAAATGTCCCAGATACGGGGCGTAAGACGTATACGTATCGGTAGCCTGGAGCCCATACAGATAGATGATGAGTTCATGGAACTGCTCACTGAACCCTGGATGGCAAAGCAGTTACACATTGCCCTGCAGCATACTTCTGACAAGATGCTCGAAGTCATGAACCGACGTAACACCTACAAAACGGACTTGGCACTTTTTAACACGATAGCTTCCAAGGGGTATGCCTTAGGTACTGACTTCATTGTCGGACATCCCGGGGAAGATGAAAAAGAGTGGCATGAGGCCGTAGCCAGAGTGAAAGAACTGCCCCTTACGCATGTGCATGCCTTCTCATACTCCAAACGCGACAATACTGCTTCAGCCAAGATGAAACCGGAGATCAGGGGAAATATTGCAAAAGAAAGACACAAAGAGCTTACTGCGATCATCAAAGCCAAAAACCTTGCTTTCAGGCATGACCATAACAAGGCGTTGGAAGTGCTTCTTGAAAGCGGCAAAGAGGGCATCTACCAGGGGTTTGACCAATACTTCAACAAGATCTCTGTACGGAGTGAGCAGGATCTTTCTTCAAATTGGGTCTTTTTAAATGATGTAGAAGTAGGGGATGCGGGAAATGAAGCCATACTTTAACACAGGTTTTGTCAACAAAAAAAACCTAAAAGTCATCATCATACTACTCATTTTGCTGGTGACGCTGTTGCTTTTTACCATGTTTAGAGATACAGACAGACTGATCACCCATGAAGAGGCGAATGCACTGTTTACCCAAGACAAGATCAACAAGGTCATTGTTGATGAACCCTTTATACGGCTCAGTACAGATCAGGGAAGCTACAAGATCTACAAAGATGCCATAAACACTACCGCTTTTTTCACCAAGTATCCTGTAGAAGTAAGGGGGGATAACAGCGGCATGTATGATCTTTTTACATTTTTGCTGCTTGCGGGATTTATTGTATTTATGATCTTCTTTATCAAACAAAGCAGACTACAGAACCTTCGGCAGGTAAGAGCTGCCAAAAGCCAAGATGAAAGTCATACGGACCCCATACAAGCCATCACCTCCAAGATCACCTTTGATGATGTAGCCGGAATAAACGATGTGAAAGAGGAACTTGAGGAGATCATAGATTTTCTAAAGGCACCTCAAAAATACCGTGATCTGGACATACGCCTGCCTAAAGGCGTCCTGCTTGTGGGACCACCGGGGGTGGGTAAAACACTTATTTCCAAGGCGGTCGCAGGAGAAGCCGGTGTGCCTTTTTTCTACCAGAGTGGTGCTTCTTTTGTACATATTTACGTTGGAATGGGTGCGAAACGCGTTTCCGAACTCTTTAAAAAAGCCAAGCAGTCTGCGCC
>CAYXZY010000014.1:0-5361 GCA_964469685.1 uncultured Sulfurovum sp.
ATGGGTGGCGTGGTGCGAACATTCGCAACATCCTGGAATTTGCAGACAATTTTGAAACATGTAAAACCGTCAAACTTGAAACAAACTACCGTTCCACCGAACCCATCTTAAAAGCGGCCAATACCCTCATAGAACATAACTCCACAAGACTGGGGAAAAAGCTCACATCCCATAAAGGCGCAGGCCAAGACATCAAGCTTCTGCACTCTTTGGATGAATCTATGGAAGCCAAAGCCATTGCCAGAGAAGTGCAAAAACTTCTCGATGAGGGTGCAGACCCCGATGAGATCGCTGTCTTGTACCGGATCAATGCACTTTCCCGTTCCCTTGAAGAAGGCTTTACCAAAGAGGGTGTAGGGTTCAAACTCATTGGCGGGATGCGCTTTTACGAACGTGCCGAGATCAAAGACATCATCTCGTACCTTCGGGTTCTTTCCAATCCCCATGATGACTTCTCTTTGATCCGTGTCATCAACAAACCTAAACGCGGTATTGGGAAAGCATCTATAGAAAAACTGCAGAATGCAGCTTTTGATGCCCAGATATCTCTTTTTGACTATATAGAAAGGGTCTCCCGTGGCGAAACAGAAAGTGTCGTCAGCAAAAAAGTGACCACAGCACTTGCGAAGCTTGTAGACGACATCAAGCTCCTGCAAGACAGCATAGAAAATGAACTGGGCAACTTCATCACCCTTTTTGAAGAACACATTAAACTCAAAGACCACTATGCAGGTATGGTTGACGGCATGGACAGGATACTCAATATCGATGAATTTTACGGATACTTCAGAGATGCGGTCGTCAAAAACCCGGACCTGACACTCGATGAATTCCTCAATGACATCTCGCTGCAGTCTGACCAGGATCAGATAGAGGAAGATGCCATCAGCATCATGAGCATACATGCTGCCAAAGGTTTGGAGTTTGAACACCTCTTTGTCATAGGACTGGAAGAAGAGTTCTTTCCACTGCTTGGAGAGGGATGCAATATGGAAGAGGAGCGTCGTTTGGGCTATGTGGCCATTACCCGGGCCAAATCCGACCTTACCCTTTGTTATGTCGACAGCCGCTTTTACAAAGGCCGCCGTAAGATGATAGACAAGAGTCGTTTCCTGGGTGAAGCAGGGCTCATACAAGATACCAGTTTAAAGATCACCAAAGCCTCCACCTTCAAAAAAGGTGACCTGGTGAAACATAAGATCTTTGGCATGGGGCGTGTACAAGCCGCGAACAAATCAGGCAAAGAGTATAAACTACTCATCAACTTTGGTGGCAATAAAAAAGAGATACTCAGCTCTTTTGTTCAAAGTATCTAATGACGTATCAGGCACGTAGGGTGGGTTTACCCACCATTATTTTGGATATAAGATTGGATATGGTGGGTAAACCCACCCTACGCGATTTAAAGAGATCATAATGAACCGTCTTTTCGTTGTAAACAAACCTATCTTCCGTACCTCAAACGGATATATGGGATATGTTAAACGTAAATACGGTACAAAAAAAGTAGGTTTCTCAGGTACGCTCGACCCTTTTGCGACAGGGTGCCTCATCGTTGCAACCGGTCAATACACCAAACTTTTCCAATACCTCAACAAAACACCCAAAAGCTACAAGGCCACACTGTGGCTGGGGGCGAACTCTCCCAGTCTGGATATAGAAAAGATAGACAGCCTCAAAGAGGTAGCACCTTTTTCTGAAGAGACCATCAAAGAGACACTGCGTTCACTGTTAGGAGAACTCACTTACTACCCACCCAAATTCTCCGCCAAGAAGATCAACGGCAAGCGTGCCTACGAACTTGCACGTGAAGGCAAAGATGTGGCGCTTAAAACGATCACTTCAACGATCTATGACATTTCACTCATCCACTACAACCACCCCTTCATACACTTTGAAGCCAAAGTCAGTGAAGGCACCTATATCCGTAGCCTGGGAGCACTCATTGCTGACAAATTAAAAGTAGATGGCACCCTAAGCAGTCTGCACCGCATCCATGAAGGCGCATTTTATTATGAGGATGAAAAAGCACTCAACCCTTTTATCCATTTGGCTATTCCAACCAATATATATACAGGAGATGAAGCGTATATGGAACTGGGTAAAAAACTGGATATTGCGTATTTTGACACTAAAACCGAAGGCATCTATCTTGTAGAGACTTCAAACTTTTTTTCTATTATTGAGATACTTGACGGTGAGGTAAAGTATCGGCTCAACCGTCTAGAAAAACATTCATCATCCTAGTTGGTATGAATGATACTCAGATTTCTTTTGGGACAATCAAAAGCTTGTCAATTGCCTCACATTGCCCCAGATCATCTAAGTACAATGTATAGGCACAAACCAGACTATCGAGTCTGTCTTCAATCTCTTTGAGTGCTTTAGTATTGACACCATGTACACTATAAGGCTCAATGTCATCTATCACTTCCATCAGATAGTTTTGGAGGTATGTAAGTTGCTCTTTTATAAAATCGATCTTCCGCCCTTTTTTACGTTTGTAGGGCAAAACATAGTTCTTTGTAAAACAGCGTAAAATCGTAGCATGGGTATACACTTCAAAAAGGTTTGTACGTAGTGCATACCCTTGTAACCTGCCAAATAACTCTTCCGCCCTATTCCCACCATAGAGCTTCTGCATAATGTTTTGGTTGATAGGGTAAATACCGAGTTTATATTTAGCAAATGTTTTCAATATCTGATTTTCAATCAGACGATTGCCTGTTTCATTTTTTACTTCAAGTGCGGCATCCACTGCGATCTTGTCCGGTTTCACTCTCTCAATGTATTCTAGTATCTCTTCATCACTTAAAAGATATACCGTTTCTATGAGTCTATTGTTCTCCAATAAACTTAACGCTGAATAATTACGCCCACTCCATGCAAAATCAATACCCAGATACTTCATAGTCCCATCATATGATTTTTCTCTTTATATAGACTGAAAGAGCTATGCACAATGGTGTATATTATGGGAACAATAGAGTATAATAACACCCAATTTCAATAGGAAAGGCTAGTCATGGGTGGTTTTGAAGCTGATGGTGAAGGTGGATACTGGGAAGAGGATCAGATAGCAAGAATGCAATCACAAAACAATGTTTCAAACAGAGCACCAAAACCATCTTCGATGATCGATAGAACGGAGGCTGGGGGGTATCGTATCAAAGCCCATGCCAAGGTCAATATCTTTTTAAAGATCACCGGACATAAAGAGGGCTACCATACCCTTCTTTCTCGCTTTATGCGTGTAGAAGATCTCTACGATACCATAGAGTTTGTCCCGTGCGAATGCGACACCTTCACCATAGAAGGCTGTGAAGGCGTACCACTGGAGTCAAACACCATCTACAAAGCCTACAAAGCACTCAATGACTATACTGGTGACCTGGATATACTGGAGTACTTTTACAAGCACAAGGTTGTTGTCACCAAACGTATACCTTCTCAAGCTGGGCTGGGTGGGGGCAGCTCGGATGCGGCAGCTTTTATGCGCTTGGTCAAAGAGGTATGCAACCTCATACTAAGTACCGATGAACTGGCCAAAATAGGCAGTACCATTGGTGCAGACCTTCCATTTTTTATCTACAATTATCCTTCAGCCAATGTCAGTGGGTTTGGGGAGATCGTTGAGCCTTTTGATGAAGAGCCCTTGCCCCTAGAGCTCTACACTCCCGAACTTGGCTGTGACACGACAGAAGTTTACAAGACTTTCAAGGCACATTTCCTCGATAGCATTTCGCTTAGCACCTTTATAGGCTGGGACAAGATAGACTCCAAAACCCTTTTAGAGAAGATCAATGACCCCATGGTACTTAATGATCTTTATGCCGCAGCAGACTTTGCATACCCTGCGCTCAAAGACCTTGCAAAACAAGGGTGGTACTTTTCCGGCTCGGGAAGTACCTTTTTTGCACCCAAACACAAAGTATCCTGACTTTTCACACTACATTTAAATATAAATGGTTATAATTATTTCTAATATTTACTAAAGAGTCAGCATGTCACATACCACAACCTACCCCCACATTTTTGATGAGCTTAAAGCCCAAGTACGTGAAGCCGGATTACTCGACCGGGTACCCGTAAGAGGATCCATAGAGATGATTGCGATCCTTGTTTGCATGATAGCGGCGCTAGCTACAGCCCCGCTTTGGCACCCGGTGCTTTTGGCGCTTTTTTTAACCCTGCTTTTTACACGCTCTGTCTTTGTGTCACACGACATTTTGCATACACAGTATTTTAAAAACAAATCACTTTCTAAAAAACTGAGCTATCCGTTTTCAGCACTCATCCTTTCAAACTCCTCCTCCTGGTGGGACCACAAACACAATGTCAACCATCATACCTACTGCAACATCGTTGAAAAAGATGAAGACATTCGTGCATTAGATGGTGCCTTTACCCCAAATAAAGGCAACAAGCCCTTTATAAAAAAATACAAGCACATCCTCTTTTGGGGTGCTATGTTTTTTATGTTCCCCGCATTTATTGCACAATCTTACAAGTTTGTTATCAAGCGTAAACTCTGGGGTGAATTGTCTTTGATGTTACTTCACTGGCCACTCATATGGGGCACCCTGATCTACCAGATAGGCGCATTGGACACATTCATTGTGGCACTTGTCATGAATTTTATACTCTCACCCTGGTTGGCATTTGGATTCATAACCAACCATTTGGGATGTGAAACATTCAATGAGGAAGAAGCCAAAAAGATGTCGTGGATGGAACTGCAAATGCGCGGAAGCCGCTCATTAAAAGGTGGTTTTTTGGTACACTGGTTCTATGGTGGGCTCAACACTCAGATAGAACATCACCTCTTCCCCAAAGCACCGCGTTTTAACTTGCTCAAAGTACAAAAACTCACAAAAGAGTTTGCAGACAAATACAATATACCCTACTTTGAAACTTCTCCGCTTCTTGCATATATTCAAATCAATGAGGCATTAAAAGAGTATTAGGTACACTATAGATAGCCCTTATCAGGAGTGTAGGATGGAAAAGAAAAATATATTTAAACACATAGATGCTCTTTATACAAAAGTGACTGTAGCCATCATTGGCGACATACCCCATGATGGCGAACCCCAGGAACCTTCTTCGCGCAAGCAAACAGAAGCAGGATCCAATGTGCAAGATGTTGGCCTCTCGCAGGTCTTGCAAACAGCCAAAGACAAACTTCTCAACCTAGGAAAACATGCAGATGAGAAAGCGCTTCTCTATGAAGAGGTCGTCAAAAAAGAAAGACTGGAAGCACAAAAATCCCTCTCACCCAAAAAACTAGGCAACCAGTCAAGTACACCTAAAGCAGCCCCCATAAAGACAGATGCTGTGGCATCTTCTCAGGTATCTGCG
>CAYXZY010000014.1:5461-11844 GCA_964469685.1 uncultured Sulfurovum sp.
ACCTAAAGCAGCCCCCATAAAGACAGATGCTGTGGCATCTTCTCAGGTATCTGCGCCAGCAAAACCTGCACGCAAAGCGTCAAATAAAAAAGCTTCAACCAACACTGACACAACACCTGCGTCAAAATCGTCAAAAGTAAAAACGCATGCTGAAAAAAAACCTACGGTAAAAAAGACTTCTAACACCGCAAAAGCAGCAAGCAAAAAAACCCAAAGCAAAACCACATTATCTGAATCCAAAAAAGCTCCTGCAAAAAAAGATACTGTAAAAACAAAAAAAACGTCAACCCAGGAAACAACAGCCAAAAAAACGTCAGCCCAAAAAACCGGCACAAACAAAAAAACATCAGCAAAAGAGACGACTGCCTCCAAAAATGCAACCACCGTCTCTACAAAGAAAAAAGCGACTTCCGGTAAAGCCAAAGGCGGGAAAAGGGCTGAGAAGATAGCCCTCTATGCCAAACATATCAAAAAATACTACGGTGAGGTCGATAGGGATTTCCTTACGCTCGTGGTTAAAAATCTCGGCCCTTCCATCTACAAGAAAAATGCCGAGACCATTTCATGTTCGGATCCCAAAGAGCTCAAAACTGTCCGTAAGAACTTTCTTATCAAAAAACTGGGCATAGATGCAAGTGACGGTGTACTCAATGCCGCCATACAGGATGTGTGCGAGGAATTAAAGTCATCACGCACAAAATACCGTGCTACATTCTATTATGCGTTGGCAAAAAAGTTCAAGAAAGAGTCTGCCCTGGTCTAATCTCTATGCTTTTTCATGAGCAGATACAGTGCTTCCACCTTGGCTCTTGCCCAAGGTGTTTTCCTCAAAAACTTTAAACATGACTTGATACTGGGATCATACTTAAAACAGTTGATGTTGACAAAGCTGCCCAAGGTTTCCCATCCGTAATGCGCTTCAAGCTCTTCTAGTATCTGCTGCAGTTTCACACCATGCATAGGGTTGTTTTTGTGTGAATCCATTTATGATTCTTTCGCATTCTCTATGATCTGTCTGTTAATCTGTTTTTCAGTAAATTGGCTTTCTTCATCAAGTTCACCCACAAGATCATCCCGAATATGAATGGTTAACTGAGCCAATGCATTTGAGAGAATATCAGTATCATCAATACTCACATGTTTGTCTTTGGCTATTCTCTCATTAAAGACATCTAAAAAATTTCGATACTCTTTCAGTACCGATGGAGAAGCAACGATCGCCAAACGATGGGTATGAAAACGCAACCTTGTCAATGTCCCTGCACTGATCTCTTCTTGCACCATGATCTCTTCTATGGTATTGATAAGATTCTCATATGTCTGTGTTTTCAAATCAAGAAACTTTACATTTTGCTCTTTTTCAAGCTCAACGGAAGTTTGTTTATTTAAAAGCATAGCAGTGATGAGAACAGTTGCAATGGTACCTAGGATCACAAGGATAATCTCTTGTGTGAAAGGCATTTTATCTGTAAAGTTATAAGCAAGGCGCAGGAAGAAATATCCTGCGGTAAACACTACAGCACTGAGTACCATCAGTAAAAAATTATTGTTGATCCAGTGCTTCAAAGTGTTCCTTTTTCCATACTATTTTACATTGATACTTTTTGCTTTGCGTGCTTCTTCTTTTTCAAGTGTCACATAGAGTCTGCCGTTTTCATACTTGGCATCTACTTTTTGGGTATCTATGCCCTCGGGAAGTATAAAACTTCTCGATATCATACCAAAATCACTCTCACAAAGATAGTAATCTTCTTCTTTTACCTCATTTTTCATCTTTCGCACCGCTTTGATGGTCAAGACATTATCTTCGATACTCAGTTCGATATCTTCTTTTTTCACGCCGGGAAGATCTATTTCTATTTTAAAAGCATCTTTTCCCTTTTTGGCAAGATTGGCAAAAGGAAGGTGACTTGCCACATTTGCAAAAGTATCCTTCGCTACCTCGATGCCATGTTCGATTTTTTCTTCAATATTCTTACCAACTTCTTTGGCTGTCGTTGTTAATTCCATCTTGAACTCCTTCTTATTTTATCTCAATTTTTTTAGGTTTGGTATCTTCCTCTTTTAATTTAGGAATAATCACCTCAAGCACACCGTCATGAGACTCCGCATGAATGTTCTCTACATCTACCTTCTCCGGTAATGTAAAGCTTCTGCTGAATTTACCATAGGCAGACTCCACCCTGTAGTAATCGTCTTCTTTTTCTTCTTCTCTGAGTTTTCGCTCACCTGAAATGGTTAAAGTGTTGTCTTCGGTGGTGATCTCAATGTCTTCTTTTTTTATACCCGGAAGATCAATTTCCACGTGATAAGCAGATTCACCCTCACGTGTATTGACGGAAGGAACAAAAGAAGAGAGTGTCCCCTCTCCTTTCATCTCATCCAATTGATTTAGAATCCTGTTGACAACATTATACCCTTGTCTTACACCCGCCTTACTGTTTGGGTTATATCTTGTTACTATCATTTTGTTCTCCTTTTACTTTTTTTCAGAAAAGACTTTTTCTTTAAATTCTTTAAGGCTTGCCTTAAGAGACTCATAGATCTTTTCAGCTTTATTTGGACCTTTTACTTCTTTTTTCACCGCTTCAATCTGTTCATGAAGTGATTTATAGGTTGTAGTACTTTTACTTACATACCCTAAATGTTCTGCAACATTCAGACTCTCACTTGCTGCATCCAGATATGCAATGGCTTTTTCTTTATCATCTTTGGCTATAGCAGAAGATGCCGCTATCAGGTCAGTGGCTTTAAGTAAAGGAATAGGAATGATCTCTGTTACTTCCGTAAATGTACTTAAAGCAGTCACCAGGACTTTTTCAGCTTTATCCAGTTCGTTGTTCTGCACATATTTTGCAGTAAGTTTCAATGCATCAGGGTATGTTGCCAAAGGCAAAGAAACAACAGTGATATCGATCTCGCTTTGTAATGGCAACATGAGTTCTCTTGCCTCTTGAATCTTGTTTTTGTTGAGCAGGACTCTTACAGTGTTGAGAATGGTCTCTATCTCTTTGCTTGTTCCTACAAATTCATTGACTGCTACCACACTGTCTACAGGTAAAAGTTTCGGTGTCCCTTCTGCTGCAAGGCTGACCTCAAGCTTACCTAAAGCCGACTCAAGTTTATTTGTTGCAAGTTTTGCATCTTTGTTTCTGATTGCTTTTAAAGCATCATGTGCTTCTTTAAGCGAATCTATGGCTTCCTGCACAAGCTTTTCTCCCGATGCCTTGGCGTCTTTTTTTGCATTATTGACCGCAATGGACTTCACCTCTTTGACTGAAGCATTTTGCGCTGCAGTTTCTTTGGCACCCAATCCTCCTGTGACTAAAAGTGATGCTACCAGTGTTGAAAGTACGATTTTTTTCATGTTGACTCCTTCTGTGTAATATTATTTAGCCTATCGGACTAAACCTAGGAGTATTTTATCAAGAGACAAGAAGAAGTGGATGCAACAAAAGTTGCATTTTTAAAAAAGATTTATTTTTTCAAGAAGTTTTTTGGCATCAATGATCTGCAGTGATTTGTTTTTTGCTTCAAGCACACCATCCAATTTTAATTTTTTGATATGTCTCTCCACAACATGGCGTACCGTACCTATGAGGTTGGCAATTTCTGTGTGCGTGAGCCCATGTATGAGATTGTATTTCATAAGATTGTTCGGATCAAGATTTTGCAAAAGCAGTTTGACGAGTCTCTCTTCAGTAGTATACAAAGAAAGATCAGTTGCCAACTCTTCCATAGACCGCATCTGTTTTGCCAGGTAAGGGAAAAACAGTTTATTAAAAGTGCTATTGTTTTCTATGAGATCTCGCACAAATTCTATGGGCATTTCAATGGCATCTGTATTTTCCAGCGCCTCATACATCACATCATGTACTTGACCGTCAAGAAGCACAATCGTATCAAACATATCGCCTTTGCGTAATATAAAAATGGTCTGCTCTTTTCCGTTGTTCAAATTCAGCTGATAGGTTTTGATCTTGCCTTGCTGTATCACATAAAAAAATTTTTCCAACTCCCCGTCTGTAAAAAGTGTTTCCCCTTTGCTGAAAGAAACACGCTTGGTGAATCGGCTTATCTCAAGTTGCGTATGATCATCCAGGCCTAAAAAAGGTTCTATTGTTGCATTATTCATACGCATATAGTACACTACCCCAGCCAAATTTTTCGCATATATCTCCAAAATCACCGCCAATTGTTGAAGTGATCAAAACCTCCTTGTGATACACCGGATGTACGAACTTCACTGCAGAAGCGTGCAGCAGGAGTCGATGCAGATTAAAGTGTTCACGAAACAAGCGGTTGTGTTCGCCTCTGCCGTGCTTGGTGTCGCCTACCATGTGGTGATGTATATGCTTCATATGGCGCCTAAGCTGATGCTTACGGCCTGTTTGAGGGTACAGCCTCACCAGACTGTAGCGTGCAGTCTTGTAACGGCTTACAGCATACGGTAACTCCACTGTGGCCAAACGTATATATTTGGTTTGTGCATCCTGAACTTCTTTCGTGATGCCTTTTTGTTTTTGTGCTTTGGTGTCCAGCATTTGCTTGAGCGGATGATCTATGAGCCCTGCTTCATCCGTATACCCCCGCACCACAGACACATACTCTTTTTTCACCTCATTGTTCCGAAAAGACGCTGCCATCTTCTGTGCGGTATCCTTGTCTAATGCAAACAGCAATATGCCTGATGTCGGCTTGTCAAGCCGATGCACAGGGTAAACATACGCACCTATCTGATCACGCACTTCTTGCAATGCAAAACGTGTTTCATGTTTGTCTATGGGTGATTTGTGTACCAGAAGTCCGGCAGGTTTGTTGACAGCTACCAGATACGCATCTTGATACAATATTTCCAGTGGTTCGTTTTGGCTCATATTCATACGTGATTATATGATATAATGCTTCAATTATTTAGGAAGGATATTTGTGGCCATCAACATCGTTGCTCAGAACAAAAAAGCCAGACACGATTATGAGATACTTGAAACCTACGAAGCAGGTATTGTGCTGCAAGGGAGTGAAGTCAAAGCACTACGTGCAAAACGTGCCAATCTCAACGATGCTTTTTGTCGTTTCATTCAAGGTGAACTGCATCTGATGAATGCGCACATTGCGCATTTGGAGACAACCAACAGACATTACAGCCCGGATACACGATCTCCCAGAAAGCTGCTGCTGCACAAAAAAGAATTGGAAAAACTCTATGTCAAGGTACATAAAGACGGTCTGACCATCGTTCCGTTAATGCTTTATTTTAACGAACGCAACTATGCCAAAGTAAAGATCGCCATAGCCAAAGGTAAAAAAATGCATGACAAACGTGCAGACATGAAAGCCAAAACACTTGACAAAGAAGCCAAACAGGCCATAAAGAACAGGAGCTACTGATGCAACTTGCCACCTATCTGGAACCATTTAAAAGTGCAGTCTTGGGTACACTGAGTGAAAATGGGTATCCTTTTTCCTCTTATGCGCCATTTTATTATGATGGGAAATCTATCTATATCTTTATCTCCAACATTGCTACACATGCTAAAAATATCCAGCGTGATGCAAGAACATCTGCATTTTTTATAGAAGACGAAAGTCAGACTGAGCAGATATTTGCACGCAAACGGATTTCGCTGCAGTGTGATGCCGCACTGGTCTCCAGAGACGATGAGACCTTTGAACCCATCATGCAGGCGTTCATTCAAAAACAGGGAGAAACACTTGGCATGCTTATGGGCATGGCTGACTTTAACCTCTATAGATTAACCCCTGTCTATGGTGAAGCGACCTTTGGCTTTGGCGAAGCCTACCATGTCGGGGGAGAAGACATGAATGTACTCGTCACAAGATCCGGCGACGGCGGGCATACAAAAGGCTGACATTTTTTTTCTTTTCTTTACCTGCCCGATACAAAGAGCGCCTTTCTTTGCTTTTGTTTTTTCTTCTTTCTTTTCGGCTTTCCATGAGCACATGATGTCTGTTGGGACTCAGCGCCCTTACTTCCTGTAGTCGCCACCATGCTGAAACCTTACGGTAATCTATAAATGTATAGATATGTGCTTTAATATGCCTTGCCAACATTTTAAAAAAGCGCTTGAGAGGGATATGAAAGACTTTCTCCAGCAATGTCTCCAACCCTCTGAATGCATCCATGAAATAGGCATAGATCTTGAGCAAATAGGTTTTAACAAAAGGTATCCTCTCAAGCCATTCAAGTATCCAGGAGAAGATCAGCACTTCCAGAACCGGGGCGATCCAGGAACCCCACAGATAGTCTGTAAAAAAGTAGACTACAGCCGCAGAGGACTTCATCAGCATTGCCAGTATAAAGCTCCAAAACTTCGCTATAAATACCTTAACAGCGATCATCCCTCCCATGAACTTCGCGA
>CAYXZY010000015.1:0-11834 GCA_964469685.1 uncultured Sulfurovum sp.
AAAGGCTGCACTCTCAGATGTTGGCATAGATGTAGACCATCTGGCATTCGGGGAAGGAAACAGTGTTGAGGTTGGAAAGAAGTTGACTGACAACATCACTGTGATCTATGTCAATGATGAGATACCAAAGGTCAAGCTCAAGTATAAACACAGTAAACGTACAGAGAGCGTGATACAGGTCAATGAAGTGTCGCAATCCTATGATATCATCTATAAAAGAGATTTTTAGTCAGAGGAAAGATTCATACGCTTTAGATCATATAATCTTTTTTGTTCACTGAATCATGCGACATCACGGTATTACGGCCTGATTGTTTTGCCAGGTACATAGCATTGTCTGCATTGGTAATGGCTTTTTCCAGTGGCGTGTATTCTTCTAATTTGTCCAGGCCGATACTGCATGTGACTGAGATCTGTTTATCTTGATGGTATATTGCAAGAGATGCTATGGATATGCGTATCTTTTCTGCAACCATATTGCCCTCATCCATCGTAGTATGAGGCAGGAAAATAAAAAATTCTTCTCCGCCCCATCTTACAGCCATATCGTGTTCTCTAAGGGTATCTTTGATCTTTTTTGCCACTTCTCTAAGGACAAGATCACCGGTATCATGCCCATAGGTATCATTGAGTTTTTTAAAGTGGTCAATGTCGCACATAAGTACGATGCCCTGTGTATTTTTAATACTTTTGATATTGAGGTCGTACCCTCTGCGGTTATACAGTTGTGTCAGGTGATCTCTTGTTGAGCAGAGTTCGTGCTCTTCTTTCAGTTTCAGCATGTTGTTCAATGATTTTTCATTGTTGTATTCGTACAAGGCAGCTAAAAATGTTACCAGCAGAAAGGAGAGGAGTATACGAAGTTTGTAGTCAAAAGTATAGCTGGCTTTTAATGCAGTATCAAAGGGTAGGAACAGTATGGTCATGAGCAAAAGTAAAAAAGTGATGACGTACACCATTCCTTTTTGCAGTCCCAGTAAGAAAAAGATGAGTAAAGGCAGAGAGGTGATCCAAAGATGTCCGGTATTGTTGATACCGCCGGTATAGGTCAGATAGAGCATCAAAGCAAAGAAGAGGGTGACGATGACGTGGGCTGTTGTTTTTTCATTGTTGGACTCTTTGAGATAATAGTAATTTGCAAAGAGAACTACAGCGGCAATAAGCAGAGGTATTGCAATGGCGTATTGTCCCCCATAAATGGCCTTGAGACCCAACGGAGTGACAAAGACAACACCAATAAAGTTAAATAACTGAATCAGGCTTATCTTCCGTAATATCTCTTCATTTAATGAGGTATCTTGGTCATCATAAAAAAATTTTTGAAAAAATACCTTTACAAAAGAAAATGTTTTCATTTGACTATCAACGTATGACCCATCAGTCGTTCTCCCAATGTTTTAAAGCGACATTCTTACTATAATTCCCTAATTATGAAAGCCTCTGTTTGTACTCATCATACCCAAATTGACGTAAAATATCAATAGTTCCGTCCAATTTGACTATAGCTATATCAGGAAGCTTGACACCATTGAAGGTTGTGGCTTTGACCATCGTGTAGTGCATTTGATCAAGAAAGACCACCCTGTCTCCTGCCTGCAGAGGTGCATCAAAACTGTAATCACCCATGATGTCACCAGCCAGACAGGTATTGCCGGCCAGACGGTAGGTATGGGGTTTTTCATGGGCTGTTGAGGCTCCAAGAACCTCTGCTCTGTAGGGCATAATGATGGTATCTGGCATATGTGCTTCAGCGGAACAGTCGAGTATAGCGATATCTATGCCGTTATGGATGATGTCCAGTACGGTGGAAATGAGTGTACCTGTCTGCCAGCCTATGGCTTCTCCGGGCTCAAGATACACATCCACATCATATTTGGCTTTGAAATCCTGAATAAGACGTATGAGTTTGTCAATATCGTAGCCTTTTTTGGTGATATGGTGGCCGCCACCAAAATTGATCCACTTCATTTGAGGGATATAGTGAGCGAATTTTTCTTCGAAGTGCGCAAGGACATGTTCCAGTGCATCTGCACTCTGCTCACACAGGGCATGAAAGTGTAAGCCTTCACAACTATCCAGTATGCGTTCATCAAAGTTTGAAAGTGTGGTGCCCAGACGGGAGTGGAGTCCGCATGGATTATAGATCTCTTTGGGCGCTTCGGAATATTCGGGATTTACACGCAGTCCCAAAGATATTTGCGGGTTTGCTTTTTTGGCTTTAGTGGCGAACTGTGTAAACTGCGAAGGAGAGTTGAAGACCAAATGATGCGAGATGGAGGCCACCTCTTCGATCTCTTCCTCTTTGAATGCCGGGGAGTAGGTGTGTACCTCTTTGCCAAAAGTCTCATGTGCAAGTTTGGCCTCATGAAGTCCTGAAGCACAGCATCCGTCCAAATATGGTTTCAGGGTAGGAAAGCTTTTCCACAGTGCATAGCCTTTCAGTGCAAGAAGTACTTTGGCGCCACTTTTTTGCTTAATATGCTGAATGATCCTAAGATTATCTATAAGTTTCTCTTCTTCAAGTAACCAGCAAGGAGATGGTAAGGAGGTGTCCGTTATTATATTCATGAGAAAATTATAGCCAAGATTAGACTATAATATAGATTATCTATTGACAATCGGGAGAATTTATGAGTCAAGAAGCAAGAAAAACAAGAAGGCCTTCGTTAAGGTTTAATGAATCAGAGATCAAGCTGGCACTCAAGGTCATGGACCAGCTGGAAAAACCTATAGAACTAATGTATTATCTGATGGATCGCGAAAATGAAAAACCGTTTGTCATCATGCTGATTTCTGCCAATGACATTGATTTGGGTAAAGTCCTGCCAAAACAAAAACGTGATACGGATCTGCTTTTTGGGATCAACCAAGAAACAAATCTCTATGCATTGATCTGCCAGGAGACCAAGGTCGACGGTGGTTACAGATTTGCAGAGAGGATACTTCGTGTACTGATGGAAAGCAAGGCGAGCCATGTCTATTGTACCGAGATAGAAGTACGTTCTACAAAATATGACAAAAAAGAAGTCATATTTAAAACCATCGAAAGCTACATACGTTCCAAGAAAGATGGCAATGAGAATGAAATTATTTTTCGCTCTTTATAGGCAGACAACCCATATCTTAGTGTGTTTTAAGGGATATTAAGATAGAATCGCGTCCAAATAATAGCTTACGTTAAAGTAGTTAAAAATAGATTTTAGGAGACTGGGATGAAAAGAACATACCAACCACATAGTACACCAAGAAAAAGAACACACGGTTTTAGACTTAGAATGAAAACAAAGAATGGCAGAAAAATCATTTCTGCAAGACGTGCAAAAGGTAGAAAAAGATTATCTGTATCTTGATCTAGGCTTTCACATCAGTGCTATAAAACATTTTACACGTTTAAGAACAACGAAAGAATTCAATGGAGTGTACAAACACTCTACAAAAACAAGGCATACACCTTATTTTGTGCTCTTTTATAAAAAAGGTCCTGAATACAAAGTAGGGTTTGTTGCCTCGAAAAAAATAGGAAATGCAGTTCACCGAAATAGAGCTAAGCGTTTGCTTCGAGCACATTTCATAGAAAATATTGACCTTCTGGCTTCCGGGTCTTATGTATTGGTTGCAAAACCTGACCTTTTAAGTAACAGCTTTTTAGGAACACAAAAATCATATCTTCAAGCACTTCAAAAGTGTACTGCATTAATCTAACATAGACTATACTTGTACGATATAAATATAAAGGTTGATTTTGGAACAACAAGATTTAAACAAACGACTTCTTCTGGCACTTGTGCTTTCTTTTATGATGTTTGTGGGATATGGATATTTTTTTCCTGCTGCAAAACCTACTGAAACTGCCAAGCAGGCAACTGCAAACACAGAGCAGGCACCTTCTGCTGCTACATCACCCAATCAGGCACCCGCACCCGTGACCAGTACACAAAATGTCAATACTGCACCAGCACCTGCAGTGACGAAAAGTACCACCCCGGCATTGGTAACTATAAAGTCTTCACATTTCAACATCACGATAGATACCTATGGACGCATCGGGCAAATGGAGCTGCTGGAAGATAAATACAAAGATGAAGACGGCAATGCATTAAAACTGTTTCAACCAGGTCAAGTTAAACCGCTTGAAGTAAGATTTTCTAATCAGAAAGTCAATGAAGAAGCATTTAAAACACCTTATGTCCATACAGGCAGTCCAGTGGTAGACGTCGCTTCATCTGAAAAGACCGTGACATTGACCCAAACGCTCTCTACGGTCATCGTGACCAAGAAGATCACCTTTAAGCCAACAGGGGAATACAGTGTAGACATCACAACTTCTTCCCCATCACAATTTTTTGTGACCCCCGGACATAGACCTGTAGCTGACCATTCTATGTATATGCTGGTACGCGGTGCCTTGATAAAAGGTGCTGATGGTATCATCACTGTGATCGAAGACGGGGATGCAGAAGGATATGAAAAATTTAAAAATGCAAAGATCGTATCGGCATTTGACAGATATGTAGCCTCTATGTTCTTTGATTTTGACAAAGGCATGGATGTCTCTATCCTCAAAGAGGCCAATGGGGATCCGCTGATCTTTGTACAAGGTTCTCAGACTTTGTCTCTTAATGCTTATATAGGAGACAAGGACTATAAGATACTTCACAGTATCAACCCGGAATTGACCGACGCCATAGAGTTTGGCTGGTTCTCTTTCCTCTCGACGCCTTTTTATAAAATATTATTATGGATCAATTCTTATGTAGGCAATTGGGGGTGGGCGATCATCCTCTTTACATTGTTGGTTAAGCTGGTATTGTTCCCGCTGTCTTACAAGGGTATGATGTCTATGCAAAAGCTTAAAGACCTGGCACCCAAAATGAAAGAAATTAAAGAAAAATACAAAGGTGATCCGGCAAAAATGAATGCCCAGATGATGGAAATGTATAAGAAGCATGGAGCCAATCCTATGGGAGGATGTTTGCCGTTGATTCTCCAAATTCCGGTATTTTTTGCCCTTTATCGTGTACTTCTGAATGCAGTAGAACTCCAGGGTGCTCCTTGGATCCTCTGGATTCAAAACCTCGCGCTCATGGATCCATGGTTCATCCTTCCTGTACTGATGGGTGCTTCTATGTGGTTCCAACAGCGTATTACGCCTTCGAACTTTACAGACCCTCTCCAAGAGAAGATCTTTAAATGGTTCCCTGTGATCATGACCGTGTTCTTTATCTACTTCCCGTCAGGTCTTGTCCTGTACTGGCTGGTAAACAACCTGTTCACGATTGCCCAACAGTATTTTATCAACCATATGTATGCTAAACAAAAAAATGCAGCAGTGGCAGCACATAAAAAGTAAAAGGAAAGTATATGATAAAGGTTGAGGCACCGACACTTGAAGAAGCATACCTTAAAGCTTCAAAAGTGTTAGAATGTTCGATTTCTGAACTTCAGTATGAAGTTGTGCAGCACCCCTCCAAAGGTCTACTGGGTTTTTTTAAAAAGCCTGCTCTCATCGTGGCATCTTGCAAGAGAAGTGAGCAAAAAAGACCGAAAGCAAACAAAAAAACTGCAGCAAAGCCTACAGTGGAAGAAAGTGTGGCTTCTGAGATAGTCGCTGCAGTGACAAATAAAACTGTCAGTGATGCCTCTGAGGCTGAACCAAGCTATGAAAATGATGCTGTGATGGACAGTTTCTTTGAATCAGGGCAAGATGCATCAGGCAATGAGGTGACAGAAGAAGAAAATGTTGCTTATACCGAACTTGCACTGAAAATAGAAAATGACCTCAAAGCGTTACTTTCACATTCATGTTTTGATATTGATGTGGTGGAAGTAGATGTGGTGGACAATACGGCACTTATCTTTATAGACGGCGAAGATGCGGCACTGCTTATAGGAAAAGAAGGGTATCGCTATAACGCGCTTTCTTATATGCTGTTTAATTGGCTGCATACAAAGTATGAGCTTTTTATCAAGCTTGAAATTGCAGAATTTCTCACAACACAACAGGAAATGATTCGCAATTACCTGAAGCCTGTCATTGAGACTGTTGTAAAAACCGGCAGAGGGAAAACACGCTTTCTTGATGGTATTCTGGTACAAATTGCGCTCGAACAGCTAAGAGAACAATTCCCTGACAAGTATGTTGCCGTAAAAACCAGCAAAGATGGTAAAAAATTTGTTGTGATCAACGCATTCAACACGAAGATAAATGGATAACGCTCTACATTTTCAAAACTCTATTGTAGCCATCGCTACGGCTCAAGGTATCTCTTCTATCTCCATCATTCGTGTGAGCGGTGAGGCTGCATTGAGTATCGCCCATAAGGTTTCCCGTTTAGAGACGATCACTCCAAGACATGCCCATTTAACCTCTCTTTACAATGCACAGGGTGCCTTGATCGATCAGGCCATAATGATCTACTTTGCGGCTCCAAATTCCTTTACAGGTGAAGAGATAGTAGAATTCCAGTGCCATGGCGGCATGATAGTGGCCCAAGAGATTCTCGATACTGTACTTTCCTACGGGGTCAGACTGGCTGAGCCCGGTGAATTTTCCAAAAGGGCCTTTCTCAATGGCAAAATAGACCTTACTGAAGCGGAAGCCATCTCTAAACTGATAGAAGCCAAGTCTGTAGATGCTGCAAAGATCCTAGCAAAACAGATGAAGGGTGAACTCAAAACTTTTGTAGATGAGAACCGTGAAGCACTGCTGCGTTCATTGGCTTATTCTGAAGTGATGATAGATTATGCCGAAGAAGATATCCCAGATGATTTGATGCAAAGTATTACTGAGCAACTGGATGTTTTAAGCCAGCAGATAGATGAGATCGTTGATGCAAGCCATAGACGTCGAGGACTGATAGAAGGGTTTAAGGTGGCTATCATAGGGAAACCGAATGTTGGTAAAAGTTCATTGCTGAATGCTTTGTTGCGTTATGACAGGGCTATCGTCTCTGACATTGCAGGGACAACCAGGGATACCATAGAAGAGCAGGTGCGTATCGGATCACATGTGATACGACTTGTAGATACTGCGGGTATCCGCGACTCTAATGATACGATTGAGAAAATAGGGATAGAACGCTCGCTTTCATCAGTAGAGGATGCAGATATTGTCATAGCACTTTTTGATGTTTCCAGACCATTTGACGTGGAAGATGAAAAGATCATAGCTTTGCTTGAAGCTACCAAAGACAAGCATATCATTGTGGCATTGAACAAGTCTGATCTGCCGCATGTATTTGATACGGCGACACTGAGCGGATATGAGCTTCTTGAGGTCAGCGCAAAGAAATCTTTTGTGAAATTGACCCAGCGTTTGGAGCGCTTACTTGACAGTATTGGTGAAGGCGAGGAGCTTATGTTGATTTCCGCACGACAGATAGAGGCAGTGAAAAGTGCACAAGCTTCAATACTGGAAGCAAAACAACCTCTTCTTGAGGGAGAATTGGAATTCTTCTCTTATCATCTGCTTGAGGCAGTCAAGTCACTATCGTCCATCTCCAAGCCTTATGACAGTGAAGAGATACTGGATAAAATGTTTGGTGAATTTTGTTTAGGCAAGTAAGCCTCAGTTGGTAAGAATCGGATAAGCAAGAAAAGGTATCATAGGGAATGGAAAACATTGAACTGTACAGTATTGCCGGGCTGATCATTGTTATTATATGGTTGATCTTTAATACTATAACCCATTATCGTGGGGAAAAAAGAAAAGTAAAAAACCTGCATCGTTTTGCTAAAGAAGGGGAAACTGATGCGCAAAAACAGTTGGCAAAGCGATACCAAAAAGGCAATATCGTAAAAAAAGATTGTGAAAAAGCGGCATTTTGGTATCAGAAAGCATCATTTTCAGGTGATGAAGCTGCAAAAGGACATTTGGAAAAGTTTCTTGCCCAAAAAGAAAAGAGCCTCAAGAAAAAAAAATGTTAATAGTGTATAATTATTGAAATGCTTTTAGGGAATGACCATGACTCAAAAAATAACCATACTTGCCAGCATATTGATGCTCTTTCTTTTTTCAGGTTGTGTACAAAGAGAACTTGTTGTCAATGCACCGGAAATAAGTACTGCTCAAGACAATACCTGGGGTAATCAAACCAATGTTGAAGAGAATGTGGATGTCTCTGACCTGGAAGATCTGGATGATATCAATAGCACTGAGACTGAAACTGTCATCACTGAAGATATGCCTGCAGAAAAGATGGAAAGGGTCACGTTCCCGGTCTCTGAGTATAACCGCTTGGCCAAGACAGGTAAAGGCACCGTCAAAGGTAGAATCTACCTTCAGGATGCCTATGGAAAACAAATCGTAGGTGCAGAGACAAGACTCTACCTGAATCCTGTCACTTCTTATTCAAAGCAATGGTATAAAGAGAGCTATATCGGCGGTTATAAGATGGAAAAAGCTGATGACAGACTCTTTAACTATTTAAGATTTACTGCATCAGACAGTCAGGGAAACTTTGCGTTTTACGGTGTACCTTCGGGGAGTTATTATCTCATAGGTACCGTCAGATGTGCCAGCGAATGCGGCTACTCTACGCCTAAGAGTATACGTATTGCAACGCAGGTCTCAGTCTCTGGTAATGAGGTCGTACAAAAAGACCTAAGCAGGATGGTAGATTAGTGCATTCGTGCTGATTGCTATGCTTTGGGATAGGCTTTTTCTAACGCCTCATAGAGTCCTTTGGGACTTATGTCTTCATTTTCTTCCAAGATGTTCTGCATGATGACATTATCTTCTTTGCCATGCCACATTTTAATATAGGAGCCATCTTTATAGCCATGATCCTGTCGGAATGTATTGAGAATATTTTTCCCGACATACAGTTTGTAGAGTGTATCCAGATTTAGTCCGGACTGAACAGCCACATCAATAAAAGCTTCCATGAGCTTCTCGGTTGTACCTTCACAGAACAGCGTTTTAACGAGTACTTCCACCACAGCGATCTGATCATAATAATCTTTGAATTCCTGAGGTATCTCTCCTGAGAACGTTGAGAAATTCGGAAGGTCACTGATATTTCTAGCCAGGGTGTCAATGCTGCCGAGTTCTCCTCTTTTATAGTCTTCGAGCCCCTGTGACATTATAAAATGCCAGATATCCACGGCTTCTATCTTGATGTTTGCATAGTCAGGCTGTGCATCTATATTTTTCCAGTGTTTCCATGGGTACGACTCTATAAGTTCAGCACACTCAAGATAGGTACAACGTTTCCAGTCAATGGGCTTGCCGTTCTTGGTGATACCATCTTCCCAGCCTTCACCATTGGTCGCATCATTGAGTTGCTGCTGGAGTTCTAACATTTGCAAAATTTTGTCCATTCATGTACCTTAAATTCGTAGTGGTATATTTTACCTTTTCAAGCCTTATTTAGTACTTTTTGTGTAAAATATTAACCTTATTTTAAGCCCTTAAGGACGTACATATGTCACAACCTCAAAAGTCAGAACCAATCGCAGATTTAGATGAAGTTTTAAAAAATCATAAACTCAGCCAGGAAGAGTATCAGGATATCCTGCGCATACTTGACGGTCGCCATCCCAACATTGTTGAGATAGGTATTTTCTCTGCAATGTGGTCTGAACACTGTTCGTACAAATCCAGTACAAAATATCTTAGAGGGTTCCCCACTGAGGCTCCGTGGGTCATACAAGGGCCAGGCGAGAATGCAGGGGTCATTGACATAGGCGAGGGTATGGCAGCTGTATTTAAAATGGAAAGCCATAACCACCCCTCATTCATAGAGCCTTTTCAAGGGGCAGCAACAGGTGTGGGCGGCATACTGCGTGATATCTTCACGATGGGTGCACGTCCGGTTGCCAATCTCAATGCGCTCAGATTTGGTAAGATCAAAGGGAATGACGAGATAGCGAAGTACCAAAGACATCTTGTGCGCGGTGTAGTCGATGGTATCGGATCTTATGGTAACTGTATGGGCGTACCTACCATCGGGGGTGAAGTGAGTTTTGATGAATCATACAACGGAAACATTCTGGTCAATGCCTTTTCATTGGGGCTCGTTAAATCAGATGAGATCTTTTTGGGCGTAGCTTCAGGCATAGGAAACCCGGTTATGTATTTGGGTTCAAAAACAGGACGCGACGGTCTTGGCGGAGCCGTGATGTCTTCAGATTCATTTACAGAAGAGTCAAAATCGCTGCGTCCTACAGTACAAGTAGGTGACCCTTTTACAGAAAAACTGCTTCTGGAAGCATGTTTGGAACTTTTTAAGACAGACCATGTGGTCGGCATACAGGACATGGGTGCTGCCGGGCTTACGTCTTCAGCATTTGAGATGGCAGGCAAGACAGGTGCAGGGCTCATCATGCATTTAGATCAAGTGCCAGCACGGGAAGAGGGGATGACCCCTTATGACTTTATGCTCTCAGAGTCGCAAGAGCGTATGCTTATCTGTGCCAAACAAGGCAGTGAGCAGGCGATCATCGATATTTTTGAAAAATGGGAACTTGACGTTGCCGTAATAGGTGAAGTCACAGATACTGGCAGAATGGAACTTATGTGGCATGGTGAAAAATGTGCAGATATGCCTATTGCCCCTGTGAGTGAAGATGCACCGGTACTTGACAGACCTGTGGCAAGACCGGCTTACCTGGATGAAGTCAATGCTAAAAATGTAGATAGCTATAAAACAGTCAATGACCAGGAAGCCTATGAAACATTGCTTGCAAATGTAGAAATATCTGACAAAGCATGGGTCTACAACCAGTATGACTCAATGGTGCAGACAAATACCACCAAGCATCCCGGAAGTCTGGATGCATCATGTATCCGCATTAAAGAAAACGGAAAGGCCTTGGCGATGAGTTCTGACTGTAACCCGCGTTATTGTTATATAGACCCCAAAAAGGGTGCTGCACTTGCTGTGGTTGAATCCGGACGAAATGTAGCGATGTCAGGGGCAAGACCACTTTCTATTACGGATTGCCTGAATTATGGAAATCCTGAAAACCCAGAAGTGATGTGGCAGTTTGCACAAGGGTGTGAAGGTATCAAAGAAGCATGTCTTGAACTTAATACCCCTGTCGTATCCGGAAACGTATCACTGTATAACGAGACCAATGGTGTGTCAGTTTTTCCAACACCGGCCATTGCAATGGTGGGGCTTAATGATGATGCACACCGTGTACTTCCTTCATTCTTTCAAGAAGAGGAGAGTCATGTGATTTTAGTGGGAGAGACCAAAGGTGAGTTCGGCGGATCACTTTACATTAAAGCACTGCATGGTGAGACTGCCGGAACACTTCCCGGGTTTGACTACAAGCAAGAACTTGCACTTTGGGAACTTGTGATAGAAGCAAATAAAAAAGGATTGCTAAGATCTGCAAAAGATGTGAATGTCGGCGGGATAGCTATGGCACTTTCTAAAATGGCAGCAGTCTCAGGCAAGGGTGTGGTAGCTGGTATTCGTGTGTCAAACAGTAGAGACATTTTTGACGAGTCTCAAAGCAGGGCGTTACTTGAAGTAAGCAAAGAAAATATGGATACAGTTGTATCTATGGCAGAGACATTAGGATTAAAAACGGATATCATTGGTAAAGTAGGTGGAGATACCGTTAAGGTGAATGATGTAGAATTGCCACTTGCCAAAGTAAAAGATATTTACTTTAATACTTTTGCAAGAACGATAGAGCAGGATTTATAAGTCAACCTATTTCTTATGATTCTTTTACAGTATGTAGATTATGATGGAGACAAATATGTCAGAAAAGAAGTTTACAGAAGAAGAAAAAAGTAAAATTTTACAAGAGTTAGATGAAAAAAGAGTACTTTTACAAAAACAAAAAGAGTTAGAAAAAAAACGTACTAACAATAA
>CAYXZY010000016.1:0-4392 GCA_964469685.1 uncultured Sulfurovum sp.
ACCTTGGTGAGATGAACCCTGTTGCGAAGTTCCTCATGTCACTATTGATGTACCCGATCGAGATCGTTTCTCACTTGTCTCGTATCGTTTCACTTTCATTCAGACTTTTTGGTAACATCAAAGGGGACGACCTTTTCCTATGGGTTCTTTTGATGTTGGTACCTTGGATCATCCCAATGACGCCACTTGTGCTTCTTACATTCATGGCATTTTTGCAGACATTTGTATTTATGATCCTTACATATGTGTATCTTGCCGGTGCAGTGGCCATAGATGATGAGCATCAGACAGCACCGAATCCTACTGCAGATATCATGGGTGCTGTATAGCAGTACGCCCTGATGCGACTAGAAGACAGATCTCTTAGCTTCGTGGTCAACTTTCTCCTGGGGGTTGCCTGGGCTTCTGTGATCATAGGCGTCGTAACCTCTTTTCTTACTTTTTACAATGACTCTTTGTTATTTGCCATTGTCTCTGCATTTTTGGGTGCAGTTCCCGGTATGGCAGCGGTGCTTTTACTCGAACTGGTCATCATCTCCAAAGAGAAACAGCTGGAGCTTCAAAAGCAAACGAAACTGCTTCAAGAACTTTTAAAAGAAAAGAACAATAACCTACCTTAAATATCCAAAACGCTATAATATCTACAATTATTGATTGAGGATTTACCCTATGTTTGAAACCGTTATCGGTCTTGAAGTACACGTGCAACTAAATACTAAAACGAAACTTTTCTGTTCTTGTCCCACCTCTTTTGCCCAACATCAAAATGCCAATACCTGTGCCACTTGTCTTGCGCTTCCAGGTGCACTCCCTGTGGTCAATAAAGAAGCGGCTATCAAAGCCATGCGGTTCGGCTATGCCATCAATGCAAATGTCAATCATGATTCAACGTTTGATAGAAAGTCATACTTCTACCCGGACAGCCCGTCTGCGTATCAGATCACTCAGTTGACCAAAGCGATCGTACAAAATGGTGCAGTGTTCATAGACCTTGAAGACGGGACACAAAAACGTATAGGTGTCACGCAGGCACACCTTGAAGCAGATGCCGGTAAAAATATACATGAAGGTGACCATTCCAAAGTAGATCTCAATCGTGCGGGTACTCCCTTGGTGGAGATCGTTTCAGAACCAGATATGCGCAGTGCAGATGAAGCAGTGGCGTACTTGAAAAAAATACATTCAACCGTGCGTTACCTGGATATCTCTGATGCAAATATGCAAGAAGGATCATTTAGATGTGATGTGAACGTCTCAGTGCGTCCCAAAGGTCAAGAGGCTTTTGGTACAAGAGTTGAGATCAAGAACATCAACTCATTCAAGTTTGTCTCTGCTGCTATAGCCTATGAAGTGCAACGTCAGACAGAGGCCTATGAAGACGGTCTCTATGAGACAGAGGTGTATCAGGAAACACGCTTATGGGATGTGGATGCCGGTGAAACACGATCTATGCGAGGCAAGGAAGAAGCTGCAGACTATCGGTATTTTCCGGATCCTGACTTGCGACCACTTATTGTCACTGAAGAAATGATAAAAGAAGCCAAGATCATGCCTGAACTTCCTGATGCAAAAGTCATACGATATAAAGCATTAGGCATTAAGCACTATGATGCATCTGTGATCACTGCGGTAAAAGAAATGGCGTACTATTTTGAGGAGATGTTAGAGCAGGGTGCTGAGCCAAAAACAGCAGTCACGTGGCTGACCTCAGAGTTACTCGGTCGCCTCAATAAAGCAGGACTAAGCATAGAAAACTCTCCCATAGATGCAAAAACACTCGGTACACTGGTAGCAAAGATCGCAGACGATACGATCTCAGGAAAAGGTGCCAAGGAACTGCTTGATCATATGATGGAAAATGAAAGCCGCGATGTTGAAGCACTCATTGATGAACTGGGACTGGCTCAGGTGAGTGATGATGGAGCGATCTTGGCGATCATTGATGAAATATTGGCAGCAAATGAAGATAAGGTTGCCCAGTATAAAGGCGGAAAAGAGAAGCTCTTTGGTTTCTTTGTCGGTCAGACAATGAAAGCCAGCAAAGGCTCTGCAAACCCTGCCAAGGTGAACGAACTGCTTAAAATGCGTCTTTCTTAATATCACAAAAGGTTGAATCATGGTATCAGGTATCATCGTCAGGTTTGCATACTGGATCAATGGTTCGCAAAAATACAAACGTACCAAAAATTTTTTTGATACGCTGCTCAACAATCCCGAATATCCTTATAAAAAATATGTAGATTCTTTCATGATATTTTTGATCCTCACATCTGTGGGGATACTGGTCTATGAGGTACAAAATGATGTCCCTGAGTGGATGGATATCTATGATATTTACGTGGTTTCCATTATTTTTCTTATTGAGTATTTGCTTCGTTTCTGGGTCTATAGTGATGTACATAAAAGCATTGTAAGAGAATATGAAAAGTCGCGTTTCCTAAAAAAAGAGTTTTCACTTTGGGTACCGCTTAAAGAAGTGTTCAAGAGTAAGTTCAGGTACGCTACTTCCCCTTCTGCTATCATAGATCTCCTGGCCATATTGCCAGCTTACAGGCCATTGAGAATCTTGCGTATATTTGTTCTGTTCCGTGTTTTTAAACTGCTGCGTTATACCAAAAGCATTAACCAGTTCGTTGAAGTTCTGGCTACCAAGAAATTTGAACTTTTTACTTTACTGTTTCTTTTGGTTTTCATGGTGGTTTCTGCGGGGATTGCGATCTATGTATTTGAAGAGAATGAAAACCCCAATATCAACTCCTTGTTTGATGCACTCTACTGGGCACTGGTGACCATCTCTACGGTAGGGTTTGGAGACATATCTCCCGTCACCACACAGGGTAGAACCATCTCTATGCTTATTATTGTGAGTGGTTTGGCGATGATCTCTTTTATGACATCGGTGATCGTGTCGGCATTCTCTGAAAAGTTGGGAGAACTTAAAGAGAACAGAATGATAGAAGAGGTCAACAAAAATGAGGCATTTCTCATTATTTGCGGCTATGGACAAATGACCAAATCATTTTTAAGAGAAAATATAAAAGCTGGACATGCCTACATCGTGCTTGAAAAAGACAAAAATATCGTTGATCAGGCGATCAAAGATGGGTATCATGCTATCCATGAAGATGCCAGCAGACATGATGCGATAGGAAAATTCAATGTCGAATATACGAACATTACGGTACTGTGTCTGACCAACAGCGATGTTGAAAATATCTATATTGCCCTGAATGCAAAAAGCCTTTCAAAAAATATCAAGGTGATTGCACGGGCAGTAGATAGCAATATGAAGAAAAAATTTGAACTGGCAGGGGTAGACCATGTACTCATGCCAAATGAAGTGGCCAATACCATGTTGATCACTGCCATCACCCAACCCGTCATGTACAACGGGATCCATGCAATCCTGACAGGAAAAGATGTTGCCAATATGGATGAGATCACATTGATAGAAGGCAATCAACTGATAGGAAAACAAAGAGAGGAGATAGACTTCAAGGATCACAAACTTCTTCTCGTGGGTATTCAGCGTGGTGAGAGAGGGAGTTTTATATTTAACCCTAAGCCAGATATGCTGTTTCAGGAAAATGACATTTTACTCCTGATGGGACTTGAAGTGAGCATTGAGTATTTCAGAGCAAAATATCAAAGGAAACGCCTATGAAAAAGAAAGCTTTTTTGTTTGGCTATGGCAGAGACGGCAGAACCTTGGCACAGAGTCTCAAAGCTGAGTTGATTCACACTAAGATCATTGAGTTTTCTGAAGAAAATTATCATAGAGCCATAGAAGACGGGTATGATGATACACTGTATGCAGATGTTTCCAAAGATGAAGAGTTTGAACATTTGGATATTTCTGAAGATGATTATGTGATCTGTGTGATGGATGATGAACATCTTAATGTATTTTTAACGCTGACGCTGCATGCATTTTTTCCTCACGCTACTATTATCGCTATCTCGGATTCTATCCATGCTTCGCAGAAACTTAAAATGGCAGGCGCTTCCAGGGTAATAGACCTGTATGAAGTAAGTGCCAATCGTATTCACAATATATTAAAAAAGCCTGTGGCGACAAAACTCTTAGATGATTTTATAAGCAGAAATGACGGTATCACCTTGCGTGAGATGGTAATACCCCAACAATCATTTTTAGACGGCATGATAGTCGATGAGGTTGATTTCCAGGCCTTTGGTGTACTTTTGGTGGGTATGATAGATCTGGAACTGGGTCAAAAATTTATATTTGTCACTTCCGGAACCAGACATAAACTTGACAGTGGTGATACCCTTGTGTGTATCGGTGAAAAGGAAGATTTGAAAAAGTTTGAAGCATATATGCACAGGAGTGAAGCATGAAACTAGCTATTATAGGTGCCGGGAAGTGGGGAC
>CAYXZY010000016.1:4492-11816 GCA_964469685.1 uncultured Sulfurovum sp.
TGGGGACAGGCTTTGTATCATGCTTATGCTCAGGAGAATGATGTTGTCATTGCTTCACGCAGGGTAAAAGATATTGAGAATTTTGTCTCCATAGAAGAAGCTTTGGGGTATGAGTACCTTGTGATGGCCATACCTGCTCAGTTCGTACGTGCATGGATGGAAGAGAATTTTGTGGATCACGGACAACATATACTTGTCGCTGCCAAAGGCATAGAGACAAGTACGGGAGCTTTTCTGAATGAAGTCTACGGCGATTTTGTCACTGAGGACAGACTGGCATTTATCTCGGGGCCTTCTTTTGCTGCGGAAGTACAGCAGTCCTTGCCTACAGCGCTGATGATCTCATCGACCAATTTGGATCTCGCACAAACGTATGCGGATGCTTTGCCGCCATTTATCAAAGGGTACGTGAGCGATGATGTGGTAGGTGCCGAGGTCTCGGGTGCATACAAAAATGTCATTGCCATAGCCGGGGGTGTATGTGATGGCTTGGGACTTGGAAACAATGCCAGAGCAGCACTGATCTCAAGAGGATTGGTGGAGATGACACGTTTTGGTGAAGCCTTTGGAGCAAGGAGTGAAACGTTTTTGTCTTTGGGGGGTGCGGGCGATCTGTTCCTGACCGCTTCTTCCACGCTCTCTCGAAATTACAGAGTGGGGTTGGGACTGGCTGAGGGTAAAAGTATGGACACGATACTCGAAGCGTTGGGTGAAGTGGCCGAAGGGGTACCTACGGCCAAAGCACTGCATAAGATCGCTACAGACAAAGAGATCTACCTGCCCATCGCTGCTGAGGTCTATGCGATGATAGAAGAGGGGAAAGATCCCCGGCAAAGCGTCAAAGATCTATTGGGCTAGTATATCCATATTTTTTTCATACACCTTTGTGTGTACATTGAAAAGTCCAAGCAGGGTTGAAAATAGATTGTCATGACTGTAGGTGCGGACTGCTTTTTGTTTCAGTGCATTTTTCTCAACAGGGAAATTTTCCCCAAACCACATCACGGCTCCCACATGTTTTTGGTGGTCGGGCGCCATGAAGTAAGGCAGTCCATGCAGATAGAGCCCATTTTCCCCTAAAGACTCTCCGTGATCGGCTATGTAGATCATGGCTGTTTGTGCATCCTCATAGTTTTTCAGCACTGCGATGACTTTTGAAAGAAAGTAGTCTGTATAGCGCAAGGCATTGTCATAGGCATTGCGTATCTCCTCGTTACTGCATGCTTCAAGCTGGTTGGTTTTACATTCTGGCGTAAAGATTTTAAATGCTTCGGGATAACGCCGATAGTAGGCCGGACCATGATTTCCCATTTGATGAAGCACGATGATGATATCTTTGTTGTTTCTGGACAAGACTTCATCCAGTCCCACAAGCATACCTTCATCACGGCATTCACCTTCACACATGGTATTGAGTGTAGATGACTTGTAGTATTCATAAGGAAGTCTGACAGCTACTCCTTTTGAGTCTGAGTTGTTCTCTCTCCAAAGTACGTCCACTCCGGCACGCGAGAGAATATCTAGTACATTATGTGTATTGCGCCCTTTTTTTGAGTTGTACGCGCTTCTTCCATATACGGAAAACATGCATGGCACTGAAACGGATGTGGTTGTACCACATGAATACATCTGAGGAAAATTGATGATATCTTCTTTTTTCAATAGAGGATTTGTTTCTTTTTCATAGCCGTTTAGGGAGAAATGGTCTGCCCTTGCTGCTTCCCCTACCACCATGACAACTATTTTTCTTTTTTTGTCTTCTGTTGCAGGGATGGTAGCATCTTCGCCTATGATCTTCATCGGTACATTGTGTGCTTCAAACTGTTGAGCAACATAGGCCACTGCATTGTAAATGGCTGCAATGGGGTTGGCATACAGCCTGAGAGGTTTATGTTCTCTAATAAATGAGGTGTAGAACTTTGAGAAGGTGACCACTAAAATGACCACGAGTACAAGGTGCAAAAGGATCATTTTAACTTTACTGAAAAGTTCGGCTTTGAACCCTCTATAGTGTAAAGGTATTTTGTAGATGATCAATGAAGGTATGAATGCCAGTAAAAACAATGTGATAAAAAGTTGTATGCTCATCAGGTCTAAACTTTCATTCATGTCTGTCTGTACAATGTTTTCAATCATTGTTTTGTCCATGACTATGTTGTAGTTTTGCATAAAGTAATGCACCGCAGCAGCGATGACCAATGCCAGTATGAGTATAGGCTTTAGCAGATATTTGGAGTAGACCAGCGTAAACATAATGACATGCAAAGCATAGAGTACCAGAGCAAGCGAGAGTAAAAACCAAATATTCTCACTGTTTAGCGGGTATTGTTCAAGTACATGTGTAAAAAATGACAAATTTGCAAATACCAGTATAAATAGTGAGGTCATCACAATGAAATAAGGAGGTGTAAATGCTCTCAATAGTTTTCCTTGTAGAATAAATTTTATAATCATATCCAAAAATGAAGAGAAAATAATAAATAGTACAGGTTCTTCTATGTTTTTCTACAGAGTATTAGTCTGTTTTTGCTATGATATATGCTTAGGAGAAAATAGTGATGCAGCAAAAACTGGCAGTTTTTTTTATGGTGGTCATTTTTCATTATGCCTATGCGGAAGATGCGCAGTCTCCTTCACATATTATTCATATCAGCGGTCATAAACATTTTGATACAGCCACCCTCCAGGACGTGCTTAGTGTAGATACCAAGAGCATCTTTCAGTTTTGGAAAGAAGATATCCCCCGCATTGATGATAAACTCATCCCAACTTTGGAAGCCACCCTGAAGAGTTTTTATGATTCGGAGGGGTTTTATGATGCCAAGTTTGGCATAAAAGAGACCAATACCACGGTAGATGTAAGTATTAGCGAGAATAAACCGGTGATTGTCAAAGAGATTACCGTAAAAAGTGATTTCAATATCTCTTCACTGATTTTATCTAAAAAAAATCACATCTTCAGAGCCAAGGATTTTATAGGTACCAAAAGCAGTATTATACAGGCATTGCTCAACAAGGGATACTGTTCGTATGACCTCGATAACAAAGCCTATGTAGACCTTGACAAGCATGAGGCTGTACTCAATTATGTCTTGAAAAAAGGAGAGGTCTGTACCTTTGGTGAGGCAAACATCAAAGGGCTTAAAACCATAGATGAAGAGGTTATCCTCTCGCGGGTCAGGGCAAAAAAGGGCGACAGGTTTGACCCGGCAAAAGTCAAGGAGACCTATGCCGGTATCTATGCATTGAACAGTTTTGATTCGGTACAGGTCAATGTTGACAGGAAGATCTACAATGAGGTGCCCATAGATATCACGCTCAATGAAGTAGAGGCAGCGTATCATATGGAGCTCGGGGCAGGATATGATACGTTTATCGGTCCCAGAGTGCATGCATCCATTGTGAAAAAGAATTTTTTTGGAAATGCACAGCAAACCGGCTTAAAAGTGTTATGGTCAGGACGAGAGCAGCTTATCCAGGGGGACTACTTTAAGCCGGCTATGTTTTTTATGTATGGTTACGGCATAGACTTTGGCGCAAATGTCGGGTTTTCAGACCTCGAATTCAAAGGGTTCAAGGAAAAAAAAGGATTTTTAAAGACCTATCTTGAACATAATGAAGGAAGGGTGAAGTTAAGAGCGGGAGTAGCACTGGAAAATATAGAGATATCACTGCTGGATAATCTCAATGAAGGTGAAGAACTGCTTCAGGCAGTCAAGGAAGGAACTTTCCTTCTTTTTTACCCGTATGCGAATATCGTGTATGATGCAAGAGATGACAAGCTCAATCCAAAGTATGGCTATTATCTGGCTGCTTCCCTGGAGTATGGTATTCCCTATAAGCCTGATGCAAGTTCATATATCAAGACCTTTCTTGAAGGTCGCTATATCCATACGTTTGACAAACTTACTTTGGCAACAGTGGGAAAAGCAGGGGTGGTAGATGTCACTGCCAATGATCTGCCTGAATCCAAGTTCTTTTTTGCAGGAGGATCCTTCTCCAACCGTGCCTATGGGTTCAATACCATCGGTGTCATAGAATCACCCACAACCGACAGTATTGCAGGGGCATCTACGATGTTAAATCTTTCATTGGAAGCGGACTATCCTGTTTGGGGGAACCTTTACGGCGCAGTTTTTACAGACAATACCATGCTCAACGAAGAGAGCTATGATTTCTCAGGGGATGTCATTACTTCCGCAGGTGTAGGTGTACGCTATTTGACACCGGTAGGTCCGTTCAAGCTCGATGTAGGGTTTAATGTCAATGATCCTTCGCAGTACGGTATCTCCTTTCAGATAGGACAGTCATTCTAATGAAAAATCTAGTGCTTTTTGGTCCTTTTTTGTGGTTGCGCAGGGTGTTGCTCATTCTTTTGGTTCTTCTGGTGGCTTTGGGGTTCGTGCTTTATTTTGCGGTCAATTCCCCACTGGTCATCAAAAAGGCTGCTGAGACATTCGCAGGTGACTATAACATAAGCTATGATGATATACAGGGAAATGCACTCAAAGGCATAGAGATACTCAACCCACAGTTTCAAAACGAAAAACTGGCCAAACGTATCCAACTCAAATGGAATCCCAATACACTGCCGGCTAAGATCATCACTGTAGATACACTGCACATTCAAGAGGGCAATGTAGATGTCATAAAGAAGATGGTAGCTGCCTTTGCTTCAGAGGATAATAGCAGCAAAACTGATGACACTGATGACAATGTAAGTACGCTTGATCTTACCGTGAATGTGGATAATGTAGCGATATCATTGCTGCCTTTCATACAAAACGGTATAGCCATCTCCAAAGCCGATCTAAAAACCAATGCCATACACTATTCGGAAGATGCATTGAGCCTAGACGGTCTGGAAGTAGTGTTAGATACCAATGTGACAGATATCAGACTGAAAGGAAGCTTGCAGAACCGTGTCGCTGCTTTGGAAACTGTCCATCTTGAAGATGTGAACATATCGGCACTTCTGACACTTTTTGGAAGTGATGACAACGTGAGTAGTGCTGAGGGTGAAAAGAAGCCAAAAGAAGACCAGCCCAACATCTTTATACCAAAGATGGTGAAGGTAGAGAATTGGCAAACGAATGTCTTGCCTTTTATGTATGACCCTGTGAAGGTGAAGGAGATCGTATTTCATGCGAAAAACGTCTCATTTGATGTAGAAAAGCTGGTATTGGAAGATGCTGCGTTTGACATCAACGGTACAAGCAATCTTACGAATATGATCTACAAAGGCTCCGCACACCATAACCATCTCCTGGGGGAGATCAACCTCAAGCCCAACAATAGACTCTATAAGCTCTACGGCTTACCACTGCGCAAAGAAGCCATCGGTAATATCATCGTAGACTTTAATGCATCCACTGAGCACGTCGTAGCCGATGTGAAAGCACAGGCAAAACATATACTCGAAGGAAAGAAGGGTGAGTTCAATGTAGACATTGAGCAAATGCTCTCACATGTAACTTATGACATCAATGCATCCCATCTCAAAGTAGATACCCAGGCTGTGGTATCTACACCCTATGCAAAAGCAATACAGCTTAAAAACCGTTTTGTCATGGAAGACACTATCTCTTACGAAGGAGAGGTCAAAGTTAAAAAGATCATCGGCTTTGATGAGAATTTGACCAAACCTTTGAATGACCTGCTGGTGGAGTACAATGGTACGGATAAAAGTATTCAGGCTCTCGTAAATACCAAAGCACTTATGGGTACCTTTGCATCAAATGATTTTAAAACAGCCCAGGTGCACCTTGAAACACTGAAACCGTTACAGCTCAATGCACTTGTAGCTTTGCCTGAGGAGCTTAAAGCCGCTGAGGTGAATCTCATTGCTGATGTACCGGTGAACTTTGACAATTTTGATCAAATAAAGGGTACGGTAGAGCTCACTTCAAATGTGGCCAATGTCAATGCTGACATAGGCTATGGAAAAGACATAGAGATTGACGGTACAGTGCAGATACCCCAATCATCACTGCTTAAGGCCTATAATCAAGAGCTAAAATGGGATGCCCTGCGTAACATAGATACCAATGTCAAGCTCTCGGATGAAAGGCTGATACTTAGACTTTCTGCCAAAGAACTTAAGACAGATGTTACTTATGCTCGGAAGCAAGGAGATGTGAACGGTAAGGTATCTCTGGGGGGATTGGTAGCAACCATCTCAGGCAATCCAGAGCAGACACTCAAAGTGCAGACCAGCATTCGTTCACTGGCAGCATTGGGTAAAGATATCTCCACACTCTACCCCTTAGAAGCATTGCCTCCCATCAGTGGCAAGATAGATGCCACGGTACTGGTAGATAAACTTAAGAGTGCCGAGCTAACACTTGCTGCACCAAGACTCATTTACCAGGCAGACAAGAAGACGAAACATACCATTGATGATGTCAGGGTGACAGCAAGTATGGATGCATCTGAGGTTTTGCTCAAATCTTACAAAGGTACGTTCAACAAACAGAAGTACTTCTCGACCAAACAGGCTCGTATAGGACTAGGTGAGAAGATAGAGGTCTCAAATCTATGGATAAATGATGAACTTCAAGTCACTGGAAACTATGAGCCCAAGTCCAAAAAAGGTATCTTCAAAGCCAAGGCAAAGAAGTTCCATATCAAAGACAAAATGGTTGATATCTATGCGAACATTGATCTTGTGACCCAGCTGGATGGGAATGATACGAGCATTCAAGGAAAGATCATTTTGCTCAAAGGGAAGGTGAAACCAGACCTTCAGGCCGGACGTACTTTCGCATCTGACAGTGACATCATCATACTCCAGGAAACGCAACAATCAAAAAAGAGCAATCCTTTTATGGATAACCTGGTTTTAAATCTGAATATAGATACAAAAGAAGCACTGCATATCAAAAAGAACCCGATGAATATCCGTCTTAGTCCGAGTTTTACCATCATTAAAGACAAAGGAGGTGAGTTGAAGTATCTGGGATCGGTTGAGCTTCTTGAGGGCGGCACGTATGTATTTCAAAAGAAAAGCTTTGTGCTGGGTAAAAGCTATGTCTATTTTACAGGAGATATCAATAAGCCGCAGCTTGATCTGAAGGCTCACTATCAATCAATCGATTATCTCATTACGATTTTGGTCACCGGTACGCCAGCTGCACCAAATATCAACTTCTCTTCAAGCCCGTCACTCAGCAGGGAGCAGATACTTTCAGTGATTCTTTTTGACTCTGAAGCAGGGGGAGATACACGCAGTGGTGAAGACATGATGAAGATGATGGGAGGTGCTATGGCAAAGGCTGCACTCTCAGATGTTGGCATAGATGTAGACCATCTGGCATTCGGGGAA
>CAYXZY010000017.1:0-11393 GCA_964469685.1 uncultured Sulfurovum sp.
CCTTTGATTGTATTGTACGAAAAATTGTCTGTACTTCAGACTTCAGACTTATGATATAATGTTCTTCATATTTAGGGTTCAATATCAATGTTTAAAAAGAATAATAGCAGCAATAGTACTGTTTTTCCACATTTTGAGCTTCTGGAATAAGTGAGAAAAGATATGGAGAATTTTGAGTTGAAATTATTTATTACCAAAATACATCAAACATTTATCAAGTTTTATTCATCAAAAAAGAAACCCGTCTCACCAGTAAAAAATCATGAAACAAGTAGGGATCCACTGGAGGACAAGATCCTAACTGAAGAAAAAAGTGAAGTACTCATCAACTTCTTGAAAAATAATTTTCAGCACGATACAGTAAGTAATGAAATATTTAGACTTCAAAATCTGTTAAATGAAGTATTTGGGCTGGTCGCATCGCACATACAGGAAAAAGAGATTGAATTTGTATTTGACATTGACAAGAGTATGCCTATCGAGATCGTGGGAGATACCTTATTTATTGAAAAAGTATTACACCATCTTCTCACAAGCATACTGATGCAATCTCACAATACAACCCTTACAGTTACATTTCATTATGACACACAGCCAGATAAAATATGTATCGAGATACAAAATAGTGATACAATCGATCAAAAAACGTCCGATTCCATAAAGGGCATTGAACATTCTTTATCAGAACGTGGTGGAAGTTTTTCTATCAAAGAACATGGATACCTCATTGAACTGCCATTTTTAAGAAATGAACTCTATACTGCATCGTATTTCACCTTGCCCGATAGTGTTAAAGGGCAAAAGGTTTTATTTTTTGAAAATAATCCTGTAACGGTGAAAAGTGTACGTAAAGCCTTTGAAGGTTTCGGACTGACCGTTGAGAACAAGTCTACCGATATGTTATGTCAAATGACAGATTTTATGCCCTATGACATTATCATTGTAGACAGTCAACTGCTCACCCCGATGTGCTTGAAGCATATAGAGGAAGTGAAATATAAAAAGCCTTTACATCTCATTTCGCTTGCAATGTTACATGAAAAGAAAGACAGGCGATTTAAAACCAACCCTCTTATAGAAAAATATCTCTATAAGCCTTTATCATTACATTCAATCTTTGGAATACTCTATGAAATTTATGTGAAAAATATTGATAAATACGACACTGCAGCTTCCAAAGAAGAAGTTGAGACTCCTGAAGTGAAGTTCATAGAAGAAGTAAAAAATATTACACAAGAAAGTTTTCAAGATTTCAATCATGCCCATGTTCTTATCGTTGATGATAACATGATCAATCAAAAAATAATAGTACATATGCTATCCAAATCCAACATCAAAGTCAGTCTAGCCGACAATGGGAAAGAAGCCCTGGATGTATTGCATGAGCACGGTTCAGACATAGATATCATCCTTATGGATATCAATATGCCTGTTATGGATGGATACCAGGCAACCAAAAAATTACGTACGAACCATAGATACGATTCTTTACCAGTAGTCATAGTCAGTACGCTTGGTTTTAGAAACGAGATTGATGAAATGTATTTAGCAGGAGCGAATGCACATCTGAGAAAACCATTTAAGGCCGGAGAGCTTTATGGGGCTTTATTTATGTTCCTTATCGAATCAAACCCTGACAAGAGCAACAAAGTAAGTGCTGCCACATATCAAGAAAACAGTGGTATTTTGGATATTCAACAAGGTCTTGCATCTACTAAAAATATCTTTGCCTATTATGATCTGCTCAGGGAAGATTTATTAAGTCTTTCAGATTCAGATCATAAAATAAAAAAATACATTATTCAAAAAGATTTTTTAACCCTCAAAGCATATTGCCGTCAACTTTTAGAAGAAAGCAGATCCATAGGAGCCATAAGTCTAGAAGAAGTGCTAAGTGAAATGTATATTCTATTAACTAAAAATGAAGAACAATACTTGCCAAAATATATTAAACTCTATCATGATGAATGGCTTAGGACAAAAAGGCATATTGAACTTTATCTCAAAAGTGTCAATATGTTTTAGATGATGCATCAGTCTTCATATTTTGGTAGTACGCCACCACCCTTTGATCTACATTCACGACCCTGCGTAAATACTGCGTCAAGTCGCCTTTGTTGAAGTCAAGCTTCAAATGTTTGGGGTTTATGGCTCTTGAGATGGCAACGTAGAACTGGCTTGGGGCGAAGATGTTGTCCACATTGCATACGAGATTGTCTATGCTCATGCCTTGACTTTTGTGTATGGTGACTGCGTAGGCTAGTTTGAGAGGAAACTGGGAGAGCGTAGCAAGACTCATAGCCTCAACTGTACCGTCTTCTTTTATGTGCATATCGACCAGGTCAAACGCATGACGTTCTACCCGTACATACTCTTCTTCTTTTTCAACGATCAAGTAGTCGTCTTCTATCTTTCGTAGAATGCCGCGCTCACCATTGACGAATTTTCCCCATTTGTTGACTGTAAAAAGTACAGGTACGCCTTCTTTGAGGGTAAGCTGCTCTGAGATGGGCAGCATCGCCTTCCATGAAGCCAGCTTCTTTTCATGCACAGAGCCGAACATCTCTACATTGGCAAAAAGTATGGTCTCTTCTGTGTCAAGCTCATTGAGTTTGGCTCTATTGGTTTGTTCTACTTCCAGGTTTCGTCCATACAGATACGTAGGGTCTTTTGACAGCTGTTCATTGTTCCAAAGCCTTGTCATGTAGCCAATGACTTCTTCATCACAGTTACCTTTGCGTACTTTGGAAAGTATATGGGTGAACTCTGCATCAGTGGTTCGTTTCATTTCGGTCAGTTCAATGACCATCAGATCAAACCTTTCCCATGCCATGGATTCAAAGGCATAAAGTTTCTGCCCAAAGACATCACCCCGTCCAGCCCCTTTTGTGACAGGAGGAAGTTGGAAAAAGTCACCCACAAAAAGTACTTTACCCAAGTAACCATAGTTGTTTAGTCTGTAGGCTATCATATCCAACAGATCCGTACTCACCATAGAGATCTCATCAATGATGATAAGGTCTGTGGCTTTGAGAACCTTTTTGAGGTCTGCCAAACGTTTTTTGGCACGTTTATCGCTTTGATTGAGCTCTTCAAAATTAGAAGAGATCCCAAACACAAAAAAACTATGTACAGTAAATCCTCCGATGTTCACGGCACTTACGCCTGTAGACCCGAGAGACACGACCTGTTTAGCACGGTTTCGGTAGTCTTTGATGACCTCGTTGGTAATATAGCTCTTCCCTACCCCGGCACCCCCGGTAAGAAATACATTGGAGTGCTTTAGTGCTTCAAGCACATCTGTTTTATCTGCCAAAACCAGCCTTAGCGCCAGTTTCTTTAGTAAAACCAGCCCTGGCGCCAGTTTCTTTAGCAAAACCAGCCCTGTCCAGTATTCCACTGTGGCAACGACTCCGTCTGGTTTTGCCCCGATGCAGCAATGTTCCCAGATCGTCACTGCCAGATCCGAGTTGCAGCCTGAGTTCAGTCACAAGTCCTTTTTTGCAAACCAGCTCCACGCGCTTGCCTGCCCCTTTGCCAAAACTTCTGTCAAACTGCTGCCTGATCTGCTGCAGGGTGACTCTCTTGCCGATGTGTTTTTTAAAATACTGTGCCACCTTGGAAGCATTCAGCTGCTCAACAAAGGAGATGGCATCGCGGAAATACGTTTCAGCATCCGTACCATAACATGTGCCGTGTTTGACCCATTCATGTTTATGCAGCTCTGAAAGATACCCCGGCATCACTTTGGCAAGTCTGTTCTCCGTCTTTTCATCCAATGCCAGACAAGGAAGGTCGCGCCATCGTTTATGCTTGTCTGCAGAGACAAGAGCCTTGTCGACATTACAGTAGAGTCTGTTGTTAGGCTGCGGCCAGAGACCATGCAGGACAAAGTGTTGTGTACTGTACTGTTTGGGCTTGGTAAGAAAAGGCTGTTTACACTCTTTTTTGTACCGGTGGGTTTCACAAAAAGCATTGTGCCAGGTCAATGCAAGGAGGTTTTGTTTTCCAGAGATCTTATTTTCATATTTTTTAGTATGTTTCGTGTTTTCGATACTTTTGGTAGCACGATCGATCTCATCTTCAATACGTATTTTTCTACTGTTGCTTTCAGGTAAAGCAGCCCCTGGGCTTTCTTTTCTGAAGCAGCTGTCATCTACCCATCGCTGTGCCGGCTGCTCACCTTTGATGAGTACCAGGTTCTGTCCTTTATGGTGTTTAAGTACCGTATAGGCACGGGAGGTGTCCAGCACAACATTGTGTGTGTTTTTGGTATGTTTCATGTTGTTGTAGGCTTGACATGCCTCTACAGGTTTTGCTTCAAATCTTGCCCATGCACCTACAAGCATCAGTGTCACTAAAATAATAGATCTCAACGGTAATCCTTAAAAAATATTTGCTATTATACTCTATGATATTTAACACACTGGACTCCCTGCCCGAAAACTTTGGAAATCTAAAAAAAGCACCCTGTTCACATACCAGACGTCGCTCCAATATGATGCTCAACCCTTTACAGCTCAAGCATCTTAACCGGATGGATGAGAGCCAGGCCGATATGATCACCCTGAATCTGGAAGATGCCATTGCTCCCAGCCGCAAAAAAGAAGCCCTGCACAACATTGCACTGTTTCTTTCATACATGAAGGAGGCTAACAGTTTCATTATTGTCAGAACCAATCCTCTGGATGAAGGAGGTGCCGAAGAGATCACATTTTTGAATGATTTTGGTTTTGATGCCGTCCGTATAGCAAAGATCAAAAATGAATCTCAGATCGCCCAAGCGCTCCATCTCCTTGATGACAACAAAGCACTCCACATTTCCCTTGAAACCAAAGAGGCTTTTTCCGATCTGGCAAAACTCCGGATTGATGAACGTCTGACCACAGCCAACCTGGGCATATTGGATCTGCTCAGTTCCTTAGGATTACCTCAGTCTTTGGTTAGGGAAAATAACCCGACCATCGATTACATTCTTTCCAAGTTTTTAGTTGATGCCAAATCATCAGGCATTCATCCTGTCTCTTTTATGTTTCAGGACTATCATGACACCAAGACCTTCAGATCATGGTGCGAGTATGAAAAAAAGTTGGGGTTTACCTCCAAAGCATGCATGGGACCCAAACAGGTTGCCATAGCCAATGAAGTATTTAGTATTAATAAATATGAAATTGAAAGGGCCCAGCATATCAAAACAGCTTTTGAACGAGAATCTGCCAAAGGGATACATGGATTCATGGATGACAAATACGGATTTATCGATGAGCCAATCTATCGGGACAGCCTACTAATACTAAATAATATATAAGGATATTTTTTGAAACTCTTTAAACTACTTTTGCTCACAGCATGTATACCGTTCTATCTGAATGCCAATGATGACAGACCTCCCGTTCCTTATGATTTTCTGGCAAAAAAAGAGGTGAGAAATTTTATCAACATGATGGTGAAAAAGTATCATTTCAAACGTGATTATGTCACGTCGGTTCTCAGGTCTGCAAAGCTAGACAGAGATACGCTGGCACGCTACACAGGCAAGTTTAGACCCAATACAACGGTGGGTAGCTGGGAGCGTTTTAAATTGCATGTGGTGAATGCTGAAACATTTGAAGAAGCAAGAGCATTCAAAAAAAAGTATCGTAAAACCCTCGATCGTGCCAAAAAAAGATATAAAGTCGATACAAACTATATCGTTGGGTTCATAGGAGTGGAGAGTCGCTTTGGTACCTACATGGGTGACTACAATACCCTTGATGCCCTCGCAACACTGGCCTTTCATCACAACCGAATGAAAAAACTCTTCAAATCTGAGATGAAACATCTTTTTTTGTTTGCCAGAGAAAAAGGGTATGATATCACAAAACTCGAAGGCTCATTTGCAGGTGCCATGGGCTGCGTACAACAGTTACCTTCTGTTGCACGAAGATTCAACCATGATTTTGACGGGGACGGTGCAAGTGTCTGGGACATTGAGGACTGCATAGGATCCATTGCAAAATTTATGCATACAAACGGTTGGAGAAATGGGCAGCAAGTGGCCGTGCCTGCAAGCTTCAAAGGCAAACGCTTCACAAGACTCAAAACAAGCCATAAACGCACCAAACCCCTGTCTACCCTACGCAAACATGGCATTGCGCCCCTAAAGCCATTTCATGAGCCTAAAGCATACCTGCTGAAAACACGCAACAAAACCCATGATGACATCTGGCTTGGTGCAAAAAACTTCAGGGTTCTGACGCGCTATAATAATTCTACGAACTACGGTATGGCCATACACCTGATCGCGCAAGCCCTGAAAGGATCATAGGCCTTCCACATAAGCAACAAACGCTTTTTTAGGCAATGCCTTTGCAAAAAGGAACCCCTGAAAAATGTCACAGCCATTCTCTGCCAAGAACGCAAACTGTTCCTCTGTCTCCACCCCTTCTGCAACAATACTCAGATCGAACAAATTGGCGATGGAGAGGATGGCCGGTACCATATTTTCCTCCCCTTCGTTTTCAAAAAGATGTGAAACAAATGACCTGTCGATTTTAAGTGCATCTATGGGTATGTTCTTTAAGGTACTTAGAGACGAAAACCCTGTACCAAAGTCATCCATGGAAAAACGGATACCCAGGGACTTAATATCATTCATGGTAGAGAACACTCTTTTAAGGTCTTCGGCGACAACACTTTCTGTGACTTCAAAGTAAAGCTTATGCATAAGCGCTTCATTCAGATGCAGGTCACTGAGATACTTGACCTTCTCATAAAATGTTGCAGAGAGCAATTGACGTACGCTGATATTGACAGAAAAATGCTCTATTTCAATGCCTTGTGCATCCCATTCACTCAGTGTTTTAAATGCTTCTTCCAGTATATAGTGTCCCAACTCAATGATCAGCCCTGTTTTTTCCGCAATAGAAATAAACAACTCCGTAGGGATGAAGGCATTGCTCTCGCGGTCTTTCCAGCGAGCCAAGACCTCACATCCAATGACTGCTTTATGGGCATTACATAAAGGCTGATAATAGAGTTCAATATGCTTCTGCTGTAGTGCAAGATAGAGCTTCTGCTCAATCTCATGATGAAACTCAACACGCTTGGAAAGGTCATCACTGAACACAATGATACCATCACGCCCTTCTGCCTTGACCTCATACATAGCAATATCAGCCTCTTTAATGAAGGGTTGACTTCCTTCTTTGCTGTATTTGATCTGTTTGATACCGATACTTGCACTCAGGTACAAATGATGATTGTCTATATGGTACACTTGTTTTAATATACCAAGGAGAACCTCTGCAACAGCATGGGCGTCTTCGATGGAATATTCCAGTTCAGTATGCTCTACGCTTACAAGCGTAAATTCATCACCGCCCAGGCGCGCTACAAGATGGGTGTCCTGCGAGAAGTTCCTGATACGCTTTGCAACTTCCATAAGCACTTTATCTCCCACATCATGTCCCAAAGAATCATTGATCGTTTTGAAATGATCCAGGTCAATAAGCAGCAAGAATGCCGTTTTGTTAGATCTTCTGAGTCTTAAAATAAGATCGTCCATGTAATCCATAAAATATTGACGATTATACAGTCCTGTCAACATGTCGTGTTTGGCTCTGAATTCATTCTTGCGTATAAGATGATAGGTGTTGTACGACGCATAAAGAAGCACCCCTAGAAAAATGAGGGTAAAGCTGGCCAATACATAGCCATACCAGACTCCAAGCAAAAGAAAATAAATGCACAAGGGCAAAAGAAGAACAAGCAAAATAGGTACAAACAGCTTCTTGTCCTGCACCAGTAACGCGGAGGCGACTACGGAAGCTCCCAATTGTGTAAAAATGGCAATGTAATGCAAATGACTCTCTACTTCACCCGCATACAAAATAAAGATCAGTGTCCAAAGACCAAAGATACTGTAGTAAAAGATTTTAAGTTTTGTATACCAGCTCTCCAACTCTCCGGCTTGCATCAGCCTACTGTGATAGGCCCTATACAGTGTCCAACCAAACACCGATGTGATCATGAGTAAGACATACCATACCAAAGCAGGAAGCACATTGCCAAACACCCAACCGAACACAACATAAACAATACCGGGGATAAGAGAGAGTCCGATCAACACTATGATCTGATTTGTAAAAAAATGGTAATACTTTTGTTCTTTCATAACGCATTATAACATGGCAAATAAAAATATATATGATTAAATCTATAGATTTAACTAAGTTTTTTTGATTTCATCCACATCTAGCGCGAAAATGCATCTTTATGTAACGCTTTCGTAGTCTTTACAGACTCCCTAGATGGCAACCTGCACATCTATGATTTGATTGACTTTATGTAGCGTGTTTTCCTTGCTTGCTCTTTGTCTCATATAGTGAATGACAAAGTCATCACTTTTCATAGGTTTGGCAAAATAGTACCCTTGGAAAAAATGACAGCCCTGCTCCAGCAAGAACCTGAATTGTTCTCCTGTTTCAACCCCTTCAGCCACGATATTCAGATTAAATATTTTAGCCAATGACAAAATGGTCGTGATCATCATCCTGTCAGAGTCCCTCTCCCCCAGATAACTCACAAAACTACGGTCGATTTTAAGCTCATCTATGGGCAATTCACGCAAAGAGCTCAAAGAAGAGTATCCTGTACCGAAATCATCCATTGAAACGCCGATGTCGAGCCTTTTGATACTGTTAATGATCTGAACAACCTTGGAGATGTCCTCCGCCAGCAATGTTTCAGTGATCTCAAATATGATCTTTTTTCGTGTATCTTCATTGAGGTATTTTCTGCACAAATGTTCTACGTTATACACAAATGACCCATGCAGGATCTGGCGGACACTGATGTTGATAGAAAACTGCTCCAGTGCCAAGCCTTCTTCTTCCCATTTTTTCAATGTTTTAAAAGACTCCTCCAATATATGATGACCTATGTCTATGACAATACCTGTTTTTTCAGCAATAGGGATAAAGACCTCCGGGGAGATATACCCCAGTTCTTTATTTTTCCAGCGTGAGAGTACTTCACACCCTACGATCTCTTCCCTGTCATTCACTTGCGGTTGATAATAGAGTTCTATTTCTTTATTTTTTAATGCAAAATAGAGTTTTCTTTCTATCTCAAGTGTATTGTCCACCTGCTTTGCCAATACATTGTTGAAATTGACTACACCATCACGCCCCTGTTCTTTGACTTCATACATCGCGATATCAGCTTCTTTGATGACCTGACTTGTTTTTGTGGTTTTACCGTCGAGTATCTTCACGCCGATACTTGCAGATATGTGCAGATGATTATAGTCTATGGTATAGGTCTCTTTCAGTATCTCGCCCAGCTCTTTTGCAAATATATTGACATCATTGATACACTCAGACTCTTTTTCAAACTCATAACTGGCTATCATAAACTCATCCCCACCGATACGGGCTATGAGGTGTGTATCTTCACAGTAGACTTTAATACGATGTGCCACTTCGGTCAAAAGACTGTCCCCTACTTCATGTCCCAAAGAATCATTGATGGTCTTAAAGTAGTCAAGGTCTATCAGCAGAATATACGCATACCTGTTTCTTCTTTTTAGTGAAAGTAACATTTGCTCCAAATAGTCCGTAAAGTACCGTCTGTTGTACAGTGCCGTCAAAGAATCATGCTGGGCCTGATAATAGATCTGCTGTATCAGCTGGTTGCTGTTATTTGACGAATACAGCAGTAGTCCCAAAAAGACAATGGAATATCCAGACAGAAAATAGGCATACGCCTCATGTATACTTGTAAAATAGATCACCAGCGGATACATAAGTATAAGCAAAATCGGTACAAACAGTTTTTTATCTGAGAACAAAAATGTTGAAGCGATCACCGAAGCACCGATCTGCGTAAAAACCGTCACAAGGTGCAGATTGTTTGTTGTTTCTCCTGAGTACAGTATAAAAAGTACTGTCCAGAGTCCAAACATCACGTAGATAAATAATTTTACCCAACTGTACCAACGGTCAAGGTCTTTCATTTTGACATTTACATACTTAAATTGCCTATACAGATACACCCCGCCTAGTGACACGAGGAAAACTACCGCATACCATAGATAGACTTCATCGGCAATACCGTGATAAACACATAAAAGGGTAAAGCCCAACCCCGTAAGCATCGACCACCCTATCAGTAAAAGCATTTGTTTTTGTAAAAAATCATAAAATTTCTGTTCATTCATGTAGAAAGTATATTTAAATAATGTCAAATAATGTCAAAAACGGTTATTGCTACTATTAAAATGGTTTAATAAAATGGGTTGAGTAACTTCTTATGATTCTTCTATCATGACTTCATAATAAATTGCAGGACAGAACACTCTTTCATTATATAAAGGACATAGTTAAAAATATGCGTCTATTGTAATGTGGTATTCAAGATACAAAAAATGTAAAGACATCTTCCCCCCCCTAAATAAAAAAGGATTGTGTAACTAAGAAGTTGTCATTTTGACAAATAACTAAAAATTGGTTAAAATGACAACTATATAAAGGTAAGGAGTACCTATGAAAGTAGATCATCATACGTTTGAGTCACTCTTACATTCTAAAAATATCAGTAAAAAAACATTCTCTCATTATGCAAAAATTCCTTACTATACGGTAGCAGGATGGAAAAAGTCAGGTAAAGTACCTGCCTATGCTATGGTACTTTTAAAAAGTATGCCCACTCCTAAAACCGTTACAGCGAAACAATTAATAGATGCAGGGATGCCAAGAGCAATTTTCTGGAATAATGATCTTAGCAAAGCTGTACCAAATGATGTTTTCATTGTTTCCACGCTCAAACGAGCCTATAATGATTTTGTAATCAAACATTTTATAGCATTTTTTGGGGAAGATACCGTACTCGCTGCTCTTATGAAACATAGAGACAAGCTCTCTGATAAACTCATCGATAGTGTTATGAAGCATATCAACGATACATTGGCTTCGGCATGATCAATCAACAAACCCAAACACTGCTTGATAAATTTAAAGAAATTCCTCTTTTTTCAAAGCACAAAGCCATACTCATAGGTGGTACTGCCCTGGCCTATCACCTCTCACATCGTGAAAGTTTCGATCTTGATATTTGTTTCCCGTTCTCGGACAAATTGCCAGAACTGGACTTTCTAAAAAATTTTGAAGAGGTCATTCCTCTGGAGTTTGAACAAGGTATTATTGACACTGCTATTGTAAGCCTCCCCAAAAACCGTACCACCTAAAGCGGAATAATTCTGATAAAATAAATCAGGAGAGTTCATGCGAAAGAGTAAGTTCACAGAGAGACAGATTGTTGGTATTTTAAAAGAGATAGAGGACGGTGCACCCGTAGTTGAGACGCTAAGAGAAAAAGGTGTGAGTAAAGACACTTATTACAAATGGAAACGT
>CAYXZY010000018.1:0-11354 GCA_964469685.1 uncultured Sulfurovum sp.
TACATCTGGAAATGGAAACAAATGCCCAAGAGTGGAGAAACTGGGCTTTAAGCATGGGAATTGATATAAGTATTATCTCCTATATAAGCCATAGACCCGATGCATTGTTTTCATTTAATACCCAAGATGAAAGTCGGTCTTTTGCCACTCCCCGAACATGGGAATACGTCAATGAAATACTGACTTCTAATCCTGATGAGGATCTTGTAATGCCTCTTGTGTCCGGTGCCATAGGAGAAGAGCTGGCTGCTTCTTTTTTAGGGTTTAGAGCTGTTTCGGACACTCTTCCTGACCTTGAGAGTATACTCGAAGGCCAATGCACCGATGTACCCCCTGAAGCCTCAGCTTTGCATATACTATGTACGGCACTCTCCATGAGGATTGATGAATACACAAGCTCAAAAAAACTTAATAACCTCATATCCTATACACTAAATCTTCCGGGTGAATTTGCAGTCATGATCATACAAGACCTTAGAGAACGTCACATAGAATTAGACCATGTGGACAGTTGGACCTTATGGATGAAAAAATTCAATACACTGCTACGCTGATGCAAACAACAGATGATCTACTCCTAAAAGCCAAAAGCAGGCTCACGCTTAAACATCCTTATTTTGGTATGCTCGCATCAAGGCTAAAGCATGAACCAAGTGGTAAGGTTCAAGCCTATGCAAGTAATGGTGTCCGGTTTTTATACAACCCTGACTTTATTGAAAAACGTAATTTGGATGAATTGATGTTCATCTTGACCAATTGTGTCATGCATCATATTCTTGCCCATCAACAACGCCGCCTCAATAGGCGTGGCCCACTTTGGCAGCTTGCTACAGATTATGCCATCAATAACATCCTGCATCAAAACAAATTGCCCATACCTACAGGGGCAAATTTTAATGAAGAGTATCTGGGTATGTATGCCGAAGAGATCTATGATGCATTGAAAGAGAATTATTTTGGCACTGCGGAAGATGCCTTTAATGAAAACCATACTACTCCTAAAGAAAATCTTGTGTCCAATGCACAACAAGATCAAGTATCTACAGAAGAAAGTGGTATTTTTTCACAGCTGGAAAACATTGAAGATGTACTTGACCCTCAAACGGAATCTCAATGGCACTATGCTGCAACAGTTTCACAAGAAGTTGCCGGCCGCAAAAGTGCTATGCCCTCAGGTCTTGACCGTTTAGCAAAAAAGATCAAAAGTCAAAACATTGATTGGCGATTTGAGCTCTTTAATGCGATCAATAGACATATGCGCAACAACTATGCTTTTATGCCCCCGAACAAAAAGCATCTGCATAGAGGTTTTGTATTGCCCTCATTGAGCAGTGATACCCTTAGCCTAAGTGTTGCTGTGGATACATCCGGTTCTATCAATGATACGCTATTGAGTGCATTCATCGAAGAGTTCAAGAACATTATGACAAGTTTCCCTGCTGTCAAGGTAGAACTTATTATTGCTGATGCAAAGGTGCACGCGCATTACACTTTCCAGGGAGGCGAAAAGATGGATTTTCCCCTTAAGGGCGGTGGCGGAACAGACTACAGACCTGTATTTGATTACATTGACGCACAGTTGCCCATGAATACCATGCTTCTTTATTTTACAGACGGTGATGGCTGGTTTCCAAAATTTCCGCCAAGCTATGAAGTCATTTGGGCGCTTTCACGTAAAGCAAAAGTACCATTTGGCAGACCACTGGTACTATTCTAACAAGGAACAACCATGACACAGAACAATCACTTTGTAAAACAATGTCTAAAAGCTTTTAAAATGATTTATACCATAATGCCAATGCTCACAGGTGTCATTGGACTAGTAGGTATCTTTAACACGTATGTTACGCCAGAACGGCTTAAATCATTATTTACGGGCTCAACACTGATCGATACTGTTACTGCCGCTGCCACAGGCGGAGTAGTTGTTGGACAACCCTTTGTAAGCTATATTATCGGTGGTGAACTTCTTGCAAATGACATATCACTCTATGCCGTTACTGCATTTATACTCTCTTTTGTGACACTTGGCTTAGTGCAGCTACCCTTGGAATACTCTTTGTTTGGTCTGCGTTTTACAGTGGTCAGGAACCTGCTTGCATTTATCTTCGCCATACTTATCTCGATATCAACCGTATTGACATTGGATCTATTGACATGAGCAAAGTAAAAAAAGAAGCGCAGACAAAACAAGAAAATATTGGATACACACTCCTGATATTTGTCATTTTTCTCTATTGTGTCATAGCACTTTTTGATACGATTTCTATGATAGAAGCGCTCAATCATAGCTATAATGTCTTAAAGCTCATTTTACCCATTCTGCTTGTTGTCATTTTGCTTATTGCAGTATTCAATACCTATATACATCCCAAAATGCTTGTCAAACATATGGGGAAAGACAGTGGCATAAAAGGGTGGGCTATTGCAGTTATTGCAGGTATATTCAGTCATGGGCCAGGGTATGTGTGGTACCCCTTTATGCAGGAGATGCGCACTCACGGTATGAAAGAAGGATTGATAGTAGTATTTTTTTATGCACGTTCAATCAAAATACCTTGGATTCCTATGATGGTAAGTTATTTTAGCCTTACTTTTACGATTATACTTACGCTGTATATTATTATTTCTGCGATCATTCAAGGCATTATCGCAGAAAAATTTTTACACAAAAACTCCCATAAGGAAGATCAACTGTGAAGCATGGGAGAAAATGCCTTGGTGGAGACAGTCACCTTTTCTCCAACAACAAGCTGGCCAGCCTGCATTTCATCAATCACTACTTCCACAAGTTGCTGCCCGATAGAAACAATAGCAATATAGACAATATCAGCCTTTTGTATATCTAAGAGTTCACCCTCCAAGGAAAACTTTTGACTGCCGCTAGTCTTAAGCAGGACATCCTTGGGCGAGCCGACATTTATCACCTTGCCCATATGCAATACGACTACTCTGTTAGCCAACCTGTATATCTCACTAGGGTCATGGCTTACCATAATGGTCGTGGTGCCAAACTCTTTATGTAGCATCAGTATCTCATTTTGAAGTTGTGTACGCATGGATGGATCCAGTGCAGAAAGAGGCTCATCCATAAGAAGCAGCTTTGGCCTGCTCATCATAGCCCTACAAAGACTTACCCTTTGCTGCTGTCCTCCACTCAGGGTATTTGGCAGTCTGTTTTTAAGCCTAGAGAGTTCAGTAGCTTCCAAAAGATAATCTGCCAGCTGTCTGTCCTTATGTACAAAAAGCAGATTTTGCTCCACACTCATATTTGGAAACAGTGCATAGTCTTGAAATACAAAACCGATGTTTCTTTCTTGCGGTGAAGCAACATGGTTTGCATCCATCCACACCTCCTTTCCAACCTCCAGGTTCCCCGAAGCATTTTCAAGTCCTGCCAAAATGCGAAGCACTGTGGTCTTTCCGCTACCACTTTGTCCTGCAAGTGCCACAAAGTCTCCTTCATTGATGGACAAATTCACTTCAAGATCCATCATGCCTCCACTGCCGTACAGCGTTTTATGTATATCCATATGTATCATTTGTGAAAACCGCCAAATTGACTATTTTGTTTACCGTTAAATGCATACACACCCAACAAAACCAGAAAACTAATCAACACCATTAATCCACTATAGATGTGTGCAGATGCATAGTCCATGATCTCTACATATTCATAAATTGCCACTGAAGCTACTTTGGTCTCACCCGGTATGCTTCCGCCGACCATCAGAACAACACCAAACTCACCCACAGTATGTGCAAACGTCACAATGACGGCGGTAAGTAAAGCCGGCTTGGTATTTGGTAAAGCTACCCTAAAAACAGTCACCAGTTTACTTTTTCCACTCACATAACTGGCATCTAAAATATTTTTATTGATCGATTCAAAGCCGCTTTGTAAGGGCTGCACCATAAAAGGCAAGGAGTAAAAACAACTCGCTATGACCAGCCCTGAAAAAGTAAAGACCAATCGCACATCAAAGACTTCCTCAAAAAAAACGCCAATGGGTGAATTTTGTGACAATGCTACCAATAGATAAAAACCCAGCACTGAAGGCGGGAGCACAATTGGCAAAGCAGTCACCGCTTCTATAAATGGTTTTATCTTTGATCTTGTTTGAGAAAGAAACCATGCGAGTGGCAAACTGATGAAAAACAAAATGAGCGTTGTTAATGCTGCAAGCTTGAATGACAATATAAAAGGATCAAATTCCATACTTGAAAATATCTCTATCACACTGATACCTCCATAATAGAAAGTTCGCTGGCTTTACAGAATGAAGCCACAGTTTCACCGACTTTTAGGTTCATGGATTCAAGAGATCTTTTTGTGATGATACTTTTTATCAATATGCCGTTTTTTGTCTCAAATATGACACTGCAAAGCAATTCACCGACCTTGATCGATACGACCCTGCCATCCATCCTGTTTGAGAAACTGATTTGACCACTCACATTTTTACCAATAGCCACCTGTATGGGCTTGATTGCCAATCTTACCTTTGAGCCTATCTGTAAACTATCGGGAATATCCAGTGTCATCATCAAAAGGGTTTCGTCATGAACATCAAACTCTATGATATGCAAGGCATCGGAAGTAGCTATGTGTTTGATGGTTGCGGGCAGCTCATTCATGGTACAATATATCCATATGCTTCAAATATATCTTTGGCGGTCTTGGAGAAGATAAAATCATAAAAAGCCCTGACATCTTTGTTTGCTTCAGCTTTTTTTAGAATTACAATGCCCTGGTCTATAGGTGTATATAAACTGCTGTTCACTTCATTCCACTGTTTTGTCTTTTCAAATCCGGACATCTGAGGGCTATAGAGTGATGACTTGGCAACAAATCCAATATCTGCAGCAGTCTTTACATATGTCACAGTTTGAGAGATGGATTCTGCAATGACAAACTTATTTTGAACCTTGTCGTACACTCCACCATTCTTCATGGCTTCGACTGCGGCTTTGCCATAGGGAGCTGTTTTGGGATTTGCAAGAGCAATTTTTTTGATGGCATTACTTTCCAAAAGTTTCATGCCTTTAGCAAAATCTAGTGTTTTGGTACTAAGTAAAGCCAATGAGCCCTGTGCATATACACGTGGTTTCGTTGCAGTTAACCCGTCTTTCTGCACTGCTTTGGGGTACATCATATTCGCAGCCATAAACAGATCATAGGGTGCACCGTTTTTGATCTGTGCTGTGAGCTTGCCGCTGCTGCCAAGTATCACTTGCAACTTTGTTTCCGGATGCATTTTACCAAAAGCAACCTCTAACGCATTCATTGCATACGAAACATTGGCCGCTACAGCTATCTTGATTTCGTCCGCTGAGATCATTATACTTAGACTTGCAAGTATCCACAATGTTCTTTTCATTTTACACTCCTTACTAAAATAGATAATTCAACTCAAACCTTATCTCTTGGTATGAAGGATCCATCTTTAAACGACCATTCATTGCAGTCGTGTCACCCTCGCCCCTGACATCCACCATCCTTACCCTTGTATAAAGACCTGGTATTTTCCTAAACATTTTTAAGAGATCTACCTGGAACACATGACTATCCGCTTGCACTCCGGGCTTTTTATCATCAAAATCCTGTATGGCATACCGAACCAGTGTCGTCAACCCTATTGAATCAAAATCATACTTTCCTTCCACCATGAAGGTAGTGGTATTGGCATACCAGTTATATTGTAACAATGCGTGTGCAAACCCCCCGGTAGGAAATGCTCGCCAGGGAGAAATGACATCTGCATCATCACTAATATGTGTCATCCCAAACCTAAGACCCCAGTCGTCTTTACTCACATCTACTCTTGCTGCATATAAATTGGCATCAAGACTTGTTTTGTTATGGTATCCCAATGCATTTGTCTTGAGGCTTGGTCCTCCTATCCTTCCGGCTCCCAGATCAAACTGATGCAAATAACGTACACCAGGAGCGATACGATATCCGTTATGTTCCCAATAGTGCACATATTCCACCTGAAAAGACGAAAAAAGATCCGGAACCATGCTGTAGCCCATTGACCACGTAGTGTAGCCTGTCTGAACACTGCTGACATCTAAAACCATCAGTCTGTCTTTTATGCCTAAGGCTTTGAGCTTACCTAGCGTGATGCCTTTGTGCATGGCTGCATCATCGTTTTGTCGATAGCTGTCATACCTGCCCTCACCGTCATCATAGGCAAAAAGATGATGAAACCTGCTATGATCTCTCAGTTTTTGTTTTATTAGGTAGCCTGCTTTTATTTTGAGACCTTGAAATGCTTCAGACTCCAATGTCAACCCCTCAAAGGTATTGGGGATCATTTTAATGTCATTGCTTTTAGTCATAACACTTTCAAAAATTTGTCTACCCAAACGTATGGATACATGATTGTTCTTGTATTCCCCATATAGCTGCGCAAGGGAAGAGATGCCATATTCACCGTTGTTCAATACATGATACCGGTTCAATACCCCTTTACCTACTTTATAATATATGGCATCTTCATCATCCATATGCAGGGGGTTTTGAGAGGTATATGCACCTACTGTAAACCCAAAACCATTAAAATATGCGCTTTTGTAAAGTACACTTCCTCCTACTCCGACAGTATAATGATCTTTACGTTTGCCTGCCACTTCAACATCCCAATTAAATACAAAACTGTTGACACGTAACCGTCCATATACTTCCCCTTCACTCAATATTGTATTCAACGTGTCTACTCGCTTAGGAAGTATATTGTATTTCTCTGTCATATTGTCATGTAATATGCGTTTTTGCTGCAGGTCAGCTGCCTCGATCAATAGAAGAGTCAAAAAGAGACCTGCTGGCACATAACGCATGTTTATCCTTTTTTTTAAACACTGTAATTGGGTAACTCATATTTTCCATATTTCACTCTTTAGTTGCAAAGCTTCACCTACTGCTGCATTGTATAATCCTCCATCATAGGTGTTTAGCGCTGTCTGCATGGATGGATTTTGCCTACATACTTCTTCAGGACCATACTTCGCAAGATCTCTGATATAAGGCAAGGTTGCATTGGTCAGTGCCTGTGTGGATGTCCGCGGGTAGGCACCAGGCATATTTGCCACACAGTAATGCACAATCTCCTCTTCCAGATAGGTTGGATTTGAGTGTGTTGTGGGATGTGAACTTTCAAAACATCCCCCCTGATCAATAGAGACATCAACGAGCACACTGCCTTTTTTCATTAACTTTAACATATCTTTTGCAATAAGCTTGGGGGCTTTCGCCCCTGGAATAAGTACTGTTCCTATAACAATATCACATTCTGAGAGCAATGAGATGATCGTTTCGTCATTGCTATAGAGTGTTTGTACATTTGAAGGCATGATGTCGTTAAGGTAATGCAACCTTTCCAGATCAATATCTAAAATAGATACATCTGCGCCCAGACCGGCAGCCACATTGGCAGCAGCTTTGCCTGCTACACCTCCACCTATTATCATCACTTTAGCACGGTTTGTACCCACTACTCCGCCGGCAAGCACGCCATTGCCACCATTATATTTTCCCAAATATACACTGCCCATCAAAGCAGCAATTTTACCTGCAACCTCACTCATAGGTTCAAGTAGCGGCAATCGTTTTCCCAGTGCCAAAGTTTCATAAGCATATGCCCGAATACCCCTTTCAAGAAGAAAAAGTGTTTGCCTCTTATCTGCAGCCAAATGCAAATAAGCAAAAAGAATTTGATTGGGTTTAAAATGCCCGTACTCACTCTCTATAGGCTCTTTTACCTTTACGATCATTTCCGATACTTCAAAAATCTCTGATGCTTTTAAGAGAAGGAATGCACCGGCATCCGCATACTCTTTATCTGTGTAGCCACTGCCAAGTCCGGCAAAGTTTTGTACATAAACCGTATGACCCTCCTTCACAAGCTCTTTCACGCCTGAAGGTGTGATGGACACACGATATTCATCCGTTTTTATCTCTTTTGGTACACCTATAATCATCTGGTATCCTTTACAGGGAACTATGCACTAAAAGCTGCCTTCACCTACAGATATGACAAAGTTGTCTTCCACTGGAACCACATCAAATTCATGTTTACCGCAAAAACTCTCATTGAGTTGCTGTGCCCATGCTTTTGCCACACGCAGCGCATTTTCCTGATCATCAAAAGTTTTTATCTGTGGCATATCTTTTCTTTTTGCACAACCACATAATTTTTCAACCACAACATGATATTCCATAATGTATCCTTCATATAATATAAAATGCACTTACAGTGAATCTTTACTAGTATGATGCATTATATATTCCAGTTGAAGGGGGAAAAGGGCTTTAGTGACGATATAGTGGGCTTTAAGGAGGAATGGCTTTTTTAGAAAATAAGATATTTATATCTCACATGCCTCCATAAAACCACCATTTTCTACAGTAATGACAAAATTGTCATCCACTTCTACATTATCAAACCCATGTCTTCCACATAAAGTGTTATTAAGTGTATCGGCCCACTCAAAAGAGTGTTCTTCTGCCTCTTCTTTACTATCAAAACTTCTAATTTGTTCCAAGTTTCGCTTTTGCATGCACTTACACATTTTTTCTAGCACAACATGATACTGCATTATGACAACCTGCTGTTGCTTACTATAAGATAAAACTGATCTTTAAGTCTATTGAGTTGCTTGATAACAAGATCTTCATGTTCTTGGGACAAAACAAAATGTTGTTCCATATAGTCATACATCTTGTCAATATCGGTATATATTTCTTTTAGTAGATTCTCTTTAATATGATCTTGAACACCCATCAATAATCCTTTTATTTGATATATTGCATAAAACATTCTAAAAAAAGTGGGGGAATGCATCACTCTTCATGAGTGATGCATATAAAGAATATTTAACCTTATCTGATAAGGTCAAAGAAGTAATCTGTTGAGGCAATACCTTTGGTATCCTCATCCAACTGATCTAGCACTTTATTGGTGATCCATGTCAAAAGATTCAGTGCTCCGTCATACCCTGAAATTGAATATCTATGCAGGTGGTGTCTGTCAAAGATAGGAAAGCCGATATAAATTAACGGTGTACCCGTATCTCTCATCAGCTCCTTACCATAACTGTTACCGATCATAAAATCAACCGGTTCTGTAAAGAGAAGTGATCTCATATGCCAGAGGTCTTTACCTGCCCATACGTGACAGTCAGCTGCTGCAGGTGAAGTATCAAGCAATGCTCTCATTTCATCTTCCCAGCCTCTTGGTGCATTATGGCATAATACATGCGTAGGCTCTGCACCCATCTCAAGCAAGAACCCAACCACACCGATAAGGAAATCAGGGTCTCCCCAAATAGCAAATTTCTTACCATGCATATACGGGTAGCTGTCCTGCATCGCATCCACAAGTCTTCCACGCTCGGTTTTAAGATTTTGTGGTACTTCCTTACCTGTGAGCTCAGCAAGCTTCATGATAAACTCATCTGTACCTTTTAGACCAATAGGGTTTAGCTCAGCACTCTCTTTTTGTTTCCAGCGCTTAGTCACCATTTTCATTGTTTTGGTCGTTGCGTACTTCTGTAAAGAGATGGTTGCCTTAGAGTTGATACAATCTTTTGCATCTTCTATCTTTGTACCACCAGCGAACATACTGTACTCACCTGCTGGCATATCCCACTGATCAGAATGATCACCGAGCATAATGTAGTCAGCCCCGAATGATTCAACAATGTTCTTCACCGAACGGATAGAACCAATGTAGGTTTCAAATCCTGGAATGATATTGATACGGTCTTTCGTCTCTCCTTTCATTCCCTCAGTGAGTTGTTGCATCGTACCCTGCATCATGTTGTCATAACCGGTAATGTGGCTACCGACAAATGATGGTGTATGCGCATAAGGGATAGGGAAATCTTCCGGAAGGAACTCTCCGCCATCCTCTTCTTTTGCAGCGGTGGCAAAAGCAAAAAGGTCATCACCGATGACTTCCGCCATACAGGTTGTAGAAACCATGATCATATCAGGCTTATACAGTGCCGCACAGTTCTTCAGACCGTCTTTCATATTCACAAGACCACCGAATACCGCTGCATCTTCTGTCATAGAGTCAGAAACACATGGTGTCGGTTCTTTAAAGTGTCTTGTGAAGTACGATCTGAAGTACGCCACACATCCGTGAGATCCATGCACATATGGCATGGTGTTCTCAAAACCAAGTGCGACCATGACCGCACCAAGCGGTTGACATGCTTTGGCCGGGTTAACCGTAATCGCCTCACGAGCCAGGTTCTTCTCACGATAGTCCCAGGTTTTTGTCCACTCGGCGATCTCTTCTACTTTAGCTGTATCCACAGCACCCATAGCTCCTTCAAACTCTTTCTTGTCCGCAAGTACCTTTTGGTACTCGGGTCTTTGAAAGAGCTTCTGTCCATTCATTATATTATCTACTTCTTGCATTACGCTTCTCCTTCTTTATCCCATGGAGCTGCACCGTGCGACCATACTGGAGAGTTAATCGCAAGATCCATGTCAGCTGCGAAGATCGCAAAACCGTCATACCCATGGTATGGGCCACTATAATCCCAAGAGTGCATCTGTCTGTATGGCAGACCCATTTTTTGGAACACATATTTCTCTTTGATACCTGATGCGACAAGATCCGGCTGAAGCTTTTTAACAAATGCTTCAAGTTCATACTCGTTTACATCATCATAGATGACCGTTGATCTAAAGATCTCATCTTTTGTTCTCTTGTAGTCATCATCATGGGCAAACTCATACCCCGTACCGATCACTTCCATACCAAGGTCTTCATAGGCACCGATCACGTGACGAGGACGCAATCCACCGACAAATAACATAACCTCTTTACCTTCTAATCTCGGCTTATACTTGTTCACTACAGCATCGATCATTGGTTGATACTTAGCAATCACCTCTTCACATTTTGCTTGGATCTTTTCATCAAAGAACGCAGCTATTTTACGTAAAGATTTGATAGTCTGAGTAGGCCCAAAGAAGTTATACTCAATCCATGGTATACCATACTCTTTCTCCATATGACGAGAAATATAGTTCATAGAACGGTAACAGTGCAGTAAGTTTAGCTTCACTTTTGGTGTCTGCGCCATCTCTTTAAGTGTGGCATCACCTGACCATTGTGCAGTGACTCTTAGTCCCATCTCCTCAAGAAGAATACGGCTTGACCAAGCATCACCACCAATGTTGTAGTCACCAATAATCGCTACGTCATACTCACCGGGCTCTATCGCATCCCCAAGCATATCTGGATTACCATCAAAGACATAATCACGGATGGTATCGTTTGCAATGTGGTGACCAAGTGATTGAGAAACCCCACGGAAACCTTCACAGTTTA
>CAYXZY010000019.1:0-11060 GCA_964469685.1 uncultured Sulfurovum sp.
TCTTTGAATCCTGATACTTTTACCCATTTGTTCGGCTCAAGTATTTTGTAGGTTTCAAAGAAGTTCTTAATGCGGTTAAGTGTGTGTTCTGCAACGTCACCAAGGTCTTGGATTCGGGCATACGTAGGGTCTATTTTTTCTGTAGGTACGGCAAGAAGTTTTTCATCTCCGCCTGACTCATCTTCTGTCATGAGCACACCTACAAGTCTACATTTTATGTATGAACCTGCTTGAAGCGGGTAGTCACAAAGAACAAGGATGTCAGCCGGGTCACCATCATCAGAAAGTGTGTTGGCTACAAATCCGTAGTTTGCAGGGTAGTGCATAGCCGAATAGAGTACTCTGTCTACTTCAACAGCACCGGAATCTTTATCTATTTCATATTTTATCATTGAGTTCAGCGGTACTTCAATGATCGCTTTTACTGCGTCAGGGTTTTCACCATGTCCGATCTTAGTAATATCCATAAGGGGATCTCCATTGGGTTAAATTTTGGGTAATAGTAGCATAAAATTCATAAATACTTCATCAAATTCAGGTATTATAGTGCATATCAATATCGAGGTAAAAATGATGCAGAAAATTTTTGTAGTTTTTTTGGTGTTAGTCAGCAGTGTTGTGGCCGTTGAACTTGGCAAAGTTCCCGCAAAAGTCACTCTACAGGGTGAAAGCGGTGCAAAAGTAGACGGTACTCCCTGGAGTTCGTCCATGTTGAGAGGCAAGGTACATGTCGTTTTCTATGTAGACCCGGATAAAAAGGATATTAACAATGCCTTGTCTGAGAGTATCAAGGCTAAAAAGTTCGATAGAAAAAAGTTTAACTCCGTGGCTATCATCAACCTGGCAGCTACATGGATGCCCAATGCACTGATAGAATCCAAACTTAAAGAGAAGCAAAAAAAGTTCCCTCATACTGTCTATGTGAAAGACAAAAAGAAGGTGTTGGTTAAACAGTGGAAACTTGCAGATGATAATTCCGATATATTGATCTTTGATAAAAAAGGAAAACTGATCTATAAAAAGTTCGGTAAAGTGTCTGCCAAAGAGATACCCGAAGTTCTAAAGCGTATAGAAAAGAATTTATAGATTGCAGGCTAGCTGGTACTTCACCATCTTATGGAAGGGTGTTAAGAACTGTTCGAGTGCGTGCGTATCGATATGTTCTACCTGATGCTGGTTGAGAAGTTCGAGTACACACAGTGTACTCTCCATGGTACTTAGACAATAACTCTGAGGCTGTTCCTTGAAAGTAAATGAAGAGTTTTTGGTGTGGGTAAAGCTGATCTTTTGCAAGGCATCTATGTTGGGACTTGCTCTTAGCATCGCTCGTGAGCACGGCCATGTAGAATCTATAAGAAAGATGACGCTATCTTGTCCTTCATGTTTGATCTTTTGTTCATTGAGGTTGATGCTCGTAGCTGAGGGGTAGAGTACATAACAGCGGTGTGTGGAGATGATCTCATTGATCTGTGCATGTTTCGTGAAGTCCACACCTACATATAACGTACAGTTTTCCAAAGAGAGGTTGGTGAAGTGTCCTGTGCCGTTCTTGGTCTTTTTGAACTCTTTGGGGTGCATAAGTATGACAAAACGTGTACGGGTCTTGATGGGGCTGATGTGTGCACACATGCAAGAGCTTTTGGGTCGATAACACTGATAACATACTTCTCTTGTTTGGGGTTGCATATACTTTGATGTCACTCTTTTCTTTTTTGGAATTATACATTATAATCTATGTAAAAAGGCAATAGATGAAGCAATGGCTTGTGTGGGTGTTTTTACTCTTGTCGCTTTTCTTTTCCTGGTGGGGCTACAGTTCTGTAGAATATGAGATCAAAGATCAGAACCTCACGGCGCAGCTTCTTGAAAAAGTCACACCGGGATACCTCGACAGTAAGATCATGACAGCTATTGAAAGTGAGGACTTTGATGATGTGGAGATGTATCAGGGGTTGGCAGCATTATTGCACAGCCCTTTGCTGCCTACAACTTTGGAGACGATAGATTCCCATAATGGATTTTTGGAGAAGTCATGGAGAAATACCAAAGCATTTACTTCAGGCTTTCTCAATGGGGAGTCCGACAGTGTACTTGGCATGTCAGGAAGTATCGCTTCAGACCTTACCCTTTATGGGGATATACGTGATCTTAAACAAGAAGGTACCAAATACCTCAATGATGAGCCCTATGACAGTTTTTTACTTAACATCTCAATGGTTGGCATAGGACTGAGTGCCAGCCAGCTACTCTCAGCAGGTGCATCGACACCTCTGAAAGTAGGGGCTTCGGTACTAAAAGTATCTAAGAAAACAGGTAAACTGTCCAAACCTTTTAGCAAAGAATTGAGCACAAGACTCTCTAAAACCGTTGACACAAAGATGTTGGAAGCATTGGAGTTTAAAAATGTTGCGAAACTGGATGACAACATAAAAGCAATTGGAAAAAGTATAGATCTTAAACCTGTAGAACCACTTTTTAAAGATATTTCACTCCTTAAAACAAACACTTCCATAGCAGATACGATCGCATTGATGAAATATGTAGATAATTCTCAGGATCTTCAGAAGTTAGGCAAGATAAGTAAGACCTACAAAGCAAATACCAAAGGGGTAATGACCGTACTGGGAAAAGGTGCCCTGCGCACCGGGAAAACTGTAGTGAAGTTTACAGGTAAATATGTGATGAAACTGATAGGATTGATACTCTCTGTACTTGGATTTCTGATCACACTTGTTTGGCAGTTAAGAAGTGTGATGAGGCTTAAAGGTATTGTTTCTTGAACCAAACGTAGTAGAGCGCAACAAGAATAAACCCGAGTCCCAGTGTCAAGGTGATGCCCTCTAAGCTCATACCCCATTTGGCAGCGTAGCCTATGAAGAGTGCTGTGGTGACATTGGAGAGCATGAAGACCATGTCATTGTAGGATATCACCCGTCCCATATACTTGGGTTCTGTCTCTTCCTGGATCAGCAGGTAGGTATATGACCATAATGTGGTGATGAACACACCTGTGATGAAGAGTCCTATGAGCGCCAGATAAAAGTTGTATTCTAAAATAGACCAAAGCATAATGGCAAGCCCTTGCAGAACAAAAAAGTAGTGCAGGTTCTGCTTGGAGATGATCTTGGAGATGACAAAAGGCCCTATCATAAGCCCTAAGGCTCTCGTTGCATTCATCCAGCCTATGGCCAGTGGTACGGCTATGACCTCTTTGTATTTGAAGTCTGCAAGCAATGTAATGAGCGCATCAAAAGAGGTAAGACCAATGGCAGCATGAAGCAGTATGAGGTGTTGTATCTTCTTTTGTGACATGATGTAGTGGTAGCCATCTTTTAACATTTGCATCACAGATTCAGTGTGGGTTGTCTTTTCCAAAGATAAATGGAGTCCCAAGAGTAAAAATACGGCAAAACTGTATAGTAAAGCATCCATTAAAAAAGCTGTATCAAACCCAAGGTAGTGCGTTACGATGCCTCCTGCTGCCATACCCAGTGCATAACAAAGTGACCAGATGACAGAGTGTATCTCGTTGGTGTTTTTAAGCATCTCCCCTGAAACGAGCTTAGGAAACAGTGCCATCTCCGCCGAGAAGAGCAAAGAGGCTGCAAATGAGCGTATGAAAATAAGTATCATTAAAACCCAGACATACGCCAATGAATTGACAAATATAAATCCAAGCGTCATGGTGATCTCGACTACCAAGAGTATGCCCATGAGTTTTTTAAACGCAACACGGTCTATGATAAGTCCGATCATGGGTGCAAGCACTACAGCGGGGAGCATGGCCATGGCAGCAGTAAGTGCGATGGTGATCTCACTGGCACCAAAATCGACGATCATAGAGAAGATAGCCACCTGAGAGAACCATGTCCCGAAGTAGGAGATGAATTGTATGAGTGAAAGACGTCTAATGACGGGGTGTTTGAGTGTTTCCAGGTAGGTCATACTGTTTCGTTGCCCTCAGTAAGGCTGTAGGGGATGTGCATATCTTCAAGCAGGGCAGTGTATTTTTCAAATGATGTTCTGGCAAGCCGCTCATCTTCAGAAGCGACCGAGATGGTCACCTTCCATCCGTCACTGTAAAGTTTAGGTAAAGAGGAGAACTCAACACCTTCAGGCATCTGTTCCATGATCTCTATAAAGAGACTCTCTTTGGTCTGTGCGGTCAGCGTGTACCGATAGCTTTTCTTTTCCACAGGTATGAGTCTTTTGAGGATGTCATTGACCATGGGATGGCTCATTTCAGGAAATCCTGGCATAAAAAAGTAACGCGCGTCTAGAGAAAATGCAGGCATATTGTTGACCGGATTTTCTAAAAGCTCAGAGCCCTGAGGAAGCTCAGCCATTTTTACAGAATGAGGAAAGGCTTTTTGTCCCAAGTTGCCAACGATGATGCGTTTGGCTTCTTCATGGGTGACCAGCTCACCATCACGAAGAGCCATTGCAGCACATTGTCTTGTATGGTCATCAGGTGTTGAACCTATGCCGCCAAATGAAAAAAGTACTGCATTTTCTTGTGCCGCGATACACTGGATGGTTTGTACGATGAGTGCAGGATCATCCTGAATGATAAATGAGCCTGACAGTGCATACCCTTTACTTTCCAAGGCTTTGGAGAGAAAATCAAAATGCGCATCTTGTCTTCGTCGATTGAGGATTTCGGTACCTATGATAAGAGCAAAAAATTTGTATGTCATGGTTATACTTTTTAGGCGTATGATAGCATGGAGCTTCTTTATGGAACTTGGTGCTATACACCTTCAGTTCTGTTACGTCCGTTTGTTTTGGCTTCGTAAAGTGCCTGATCCACTCTTTTTAGCAGCGCTTCTTGCGTTTCATACTCTTTGTAAACAGTGTATCCTATACTGATGGTCACATGATGCACAGTCGTAAAATCAGTGCCTTCTACAAGTTTACGTATTTTTTCAGAAAGCATACGGATTTCCATGATGTCGTTTTCAGGAAGCAAGATCATGAATTCTTCTCCTCCTACTCTTGCAAAGATATCATTTTTGCGTATGGCTTCTTTGACCGTATTGACAAGCTGTTTGAGTACCATATCACCAACATCATGTCCATAGGTATCGTTGATCTTCTTAAAATGATCAATATCAAATACAAGTATCCCAAAGGGGCGCTGCTTTTGATTGCTTTCTTCAATGGCATGTTTCAATGCCTTATCGAAGAAATATCTGTTTCGTATGAGGGTGAGGGCATCTGTTGAAGCGATCTCTTTCATTTCTTTGTAGGCATGGTTGAGTTCCTGTGTGCGCTCATTGACTTTATGTTCAAGTGTCTGATTGAGTTCCGTGAGGTCTTCATTGGTTTTTTGAATGGTTTGGCTAAAGTGTAAAAACCGTTTATACAGCAGGGTGGATACAAGATAGGAAAAAAGAAATGACAAAAGAATCAGGGCAGCACTGATAGTGAGCGTCTGCTTGAGTTCAGCATTGTATACTTTTGTCAAAGCTACTCTTCTTTTTTCAATTTCGCTGTCAAGGTTGTTTTGGTAAAAACCGCTTCCGAGTATCCAGTCTGTGTTTGGAATGGTGCGCACATAGGTATATTTGGTATCCAGCATGCCTGTTTTCGGATCCTGCCATTCATAGCTGAGAAAAGTACTGTTGTTTTCAGTTGTTTTCCCAATAATATCTTTCACAAAACGTTTACCGTTCTTGTCTTGCAAGGTATAAATGTTGGCCCCTTCCAAAGGACTGTTCTGAGTGTGCTTTATGAGGTTGCCCTGTTTGTCAAGAATGAAGAAGTATTCGCTTCTGTTTGCAGGGAAGGTATTTAGGATATCAAGCATACTTTTAATGCGTTCTTTCTGGGTGGTATCAAGATATTCTGCTGATCCCATATACCAGTTGTAGTCTTTAAATCCCTTAACGTAAGCAAGTTGCTTGAATTGTTGCTCAGGTGGGTACCCCTGGCGGGTAAAAGTGTCCCACAGGTAGCCATCACCCTGTTTCTGTACAAGGGCTATTTCTTCACGGATGACATAGCGCTTGGTGGCATCCTGAAAATCGATGATACTTTGTCCTTCCTTGTCTCTTAGGTACTCCGGAGCAAGCTGAAAGACGCCATCAAGGTTTAAAATGAAGATGAAACTTTCACCATTATTCCATGTGAGCGGACGAAGTGCATCGATGATCATTTTCTGCACTTCCTGGGCAGTGTGATCCTTGCGGTTTTGAAGATAGATATTTGAGGCAATGGCATATGCAGCATCAACTCTGGTCTTGACCTTTTCTTGCAGTATCTGTTTTGTGAGTGCCTGTTGTCTGTTGATGAGTCCTGATATATTATCTACCTTGGATTTGAGTAAAGCAGATTTTTGGGCATGAAGCGTTTGAGATATATGCTTGATATTGCGTTCAAACTGACGATGATTGAACTGAAGGATGATGTAGAATATCAAGGCAATAAAGAGGGGTGTTACTACAAGAGGAGCGTACTTAATGATACGGATTAGTTTACGCTCTTCTTTGGTGATAGGAGCCTCCTTGTTACTGCTTCCTGGTTATTCTTCGATGTAGTTTTTAAGTTTACGGCCGACTTTAGGGTGTTTGAGTTTTTTAATGGCAGAAGATTCTATCTGTCTGACTCTCTCACGGGTGACACTGAGCTCTTTACCGATCTCTTCAAGCGTTCTGTCGCTTTCATCTTCAAGGAGACCAAAACGCATACGAATGACGGCCTTCTCTCTCTCGTTAAGCTGATCGAGCACATCATCAATCTGGTTGTTAAGGTCATCTTTGAGTACCACGTCCGTAGGGCTAAGTGTTGTTTTGTCCTCAATGAAGTCACCAAATCTACCATCATCTTCATCCCCCACAGGTGTTTCAAGCGAGACAGGCTCTTTGGTGATCTTGATGACATTCTTGACCTTGTCCACAGAGAGCCCTACTTCTTGGGCTATGGTATCAAGATCAGGCTCTTTCCCTGTTTCCTGAAGATGTTTTCTGATGATCTTGTTGATACGGTTGATCGTCTCAATCATGTGAATAGGGATACGAATCGTTCTTGCCTGATCTGCAATGGCACGTGAAATGGCCTGACGGATCCACCAGGTTGCATAGGTGGAGAACTTATATCCTTTTTCGTATTCAAACTTGTCTACAGCCTTCATAAGACCGATATTGCCTTCCTGAATAAGGTCAAGGAAGGGAAGTCCGCGGTTCGTATAGCGTTTTGCAATACTTACAACCAATCTGAGGTTGGACTTTGCCATACGTGTTTTGGCTTTTTCAGATTTGGCTTTACCTTGACGTATCTGCCCCAGGATATCTTGTAGTTTTTCTTCGCTCAGATCAAATCCGCCTTTACTGGCTTCACGTGTTTCAAAGAGTTTCTTGATCTCTACATAGGTGGAAACCATGGTCGTTTCAGGTACAGCATCGATGATATCATCTTTGTCCATGTTGATAATGTTGTCCAGTATCTTTTGGTGGTTAGCCTTGAGTGTGTCATTGAAGAGTGGCAGTTTGTACTCTAAACGTTTAAGTTCTTTTTCAAAAGAGTCGTCTGACTTTAGCGCTGTCTCCATGGCTTTAACAAGTTCATTGATGAGTTTGGATGTCGGCCCAAGATTTAAAAGCGCTTTTTTAAGCTGCTCTTTTTTAAATGCTATTTTGAGACGTTCGTGGAGTATCTTCACTTCATCTTTTTCCGTTTCAAGGAAGGTATCGAGTTCTTCACGGGACTTCATCCATTCTTTTTTGGCTTTTTCAAGCTGTTTAAAACTGTCTACTACCTGTTTGACTCTTTTGTCGGCACCTTTTACAGGTGTTGTCTCTTCCGCATCTTCTTCACTGCTTTCATCTTCATCTTTGTCAGCGGATTTTTCATCTTCAAAACTTTTAAATAGCTCTTTTACACGTCTTTCACGGTTGAGAAGCGGTTCTTTGTAGTTCAGAATGTAGCCTATCAGGTAAGGGACAGAACAGATAGCATCGATAATGATGTCTTCTCCCTCCTCGATGGTTTGCGAGAGGTTGACTTCTTCTTCTTTTGTAAGAAGCGGTATCTTTCCCATTTCACGAAGATACATACGCACCGGCGAGTCAGAACGACTCCATTCGAGTACTTCTTTTTCCTGGTTGAGATGAAATTCTTCTTCTCCGCCTTCTGCCAGTTTTTTTCTTGCATCATCTCTTTTCTTTCTTTCTTTTTCCGAGAGGTAGTTTGCATATTCTGAAGCAGAGATGATCTTCGTCTTTGTGTCGGTTGCAAATTTGTGGATCTTTTTGGCTTGAGCTGCTGTAGGTTGTTTTGTAAGCTCTTTGGCAATGTTTTCGAGGGTGACGACATCGACCTTTTTCTTGGACGTAAATAGTGCCTCTATGTTTTTCATACTGTCTTTAGCTGCCATGATTTTCCTTGGAGTGATGTGATAGATATGCTTCAGGTTTTGTTAAGGTGGATTATACCGAAATTTTCTAAAAAATCAAGTCCAAATTTGGTTATTTTCAGTTTTTTTGCTATAATCGCGAAAATTTATTAGGGGCATTCCCTAAACGTAAGGATGTACATTTGCAAGGTAAAGTATGGAAATTTGGCGATAACATAGACACAGATCTCATCATCGCAGCAAGATACCTCAATACCTCTGACGCTTCAGAGTTGGCCAAACATGTTATGGAAGATGCTGACCCGTCATTTGTAAGCAAAATGAGTCATGGAGACATTATTGTTGCCGGAGAGAATTTCGGATGCGGTTCAAGCCGGGAACATGCACCTATTGCACTCAAAGAAGCTGGGGTGGCCGCGGTTATAGCGCCAACATTTGCACGTATCTTTTACAGAAATGCTTTCAATATGGGCTTACCTATCTTTGAGCTGAAAGAAGCTGCTGAGATAGAAGAGGGTGACACAGTAAGGGTTGATATGGATGCCGGTGAAATCATAAATGTTTCCCAGGCAAAAACCTATAAATTCACGCCTATTCCTGAATTTATGCAGGAGTTGGTTGACGCAGGCGGGTTGATAGAGTTTGCCAAAAAAGAAATAGCACAGAAGGCATTATAATATGAGTAACAAATACAAAATAGGTATCATTAAGGGTGACGGCATTGGTCCTGAGATCATAGATGAGGCCATCAAAGTACTTGATGCTGTTTCCGTAACTCAAGGGTTTAGCCTGAAGTATGAAGAGATGTTACTCGGTGGTGCAGCCATTGACGAAACCGGAGTGCCTCTTCCTGAGGAGACCATCCAGGGTGTCAAAAAATGTGATGCAGTCCTTTTTGGTGCTATAGGCGGTCCCAAGTGGGATACCCTTGAGAGACACTTGCGTCCTGAGACCGGTCTTTTGGGGCTTCGTAAAGAAATGGGTACATTCGCCAACTTGCGTCCGGCCATGGTCTATGACGAACTTGTCAATGCATCCAGCCTGAAAGCTGAAGTGATCAAAGGGGTTGACATCATGGTCGTACGTGAGTTGACCGGCGGTATCTACTTTGGTCAGCCAAGAGAACTCCATGAGGACAAAGCATTCAACACGATGGTCTACACCCGTGAAGAAGTGGTGCGCATCGCCATTGTTGCATTTGACATCGCCATGAAGCGCAATAAGCGTATCTGTTCGGTCGACAAGGCCAATGTACTTGAAGTCAGTCAGTTCTGGAGAGAGATCGTTGAAGAGGTCGCCAAAGACTACCCTGAGGTTGAACTTTCACATATGTATGTAGACAATGCGGCGATGCAGCTCATTCGAGACCCTAAACAGTTTGATGTCATTTTAACAGGAAACATTTTTGGGGACATCCTTTCAGATGCTGCTTCAATGCTCTCAGGTTCCATAGGCCTTCTTCCAAGCGCAAGTACCGGAAAAGGTGTGGGACTTTTTGAGCCTATTCACGGGTCTGCGCCGGACATCGCAGGTCAAGGCATAGCCAATCCTTTGGCAACGATCTCAAGTGCAAGTATGATGTTACGCTATGCGCTTGGAGAGAACGAAGCTGCAGACAAGATAGACGAAGCCATTAAAAAAGCGCTTTCTGAAGGGTACCGTACAGGTGACCTGGGTGATTTTGATGCCGTAGAGATCGTGACCTGTTCTGAAATGGGAGATATCGTCGCAGACTACGCGAGCCGCTAGAGACAGTTGCAGTAAAATCCTGTATCTTTGCCAAGATCAGATTTTGCCAGCGGAAGCTTGATGTGAAGCGTCACTGATACCTGTTCCCCGCAGGTATGGAGCATAAACAAAAAGGTTTGACATTTATGGAAAATAGAGCGAGAGTACTTATTGATTGTCAAGATCAAAAGGGATTGGTCTACAGGATTTCAAAAGTTTTTTATGACAGGGATCTCAATATTGATACCAACCGCGAATTTGTCGATAAAGAAAACGGGAAATTCTTTATGCGTACTGTAGTGACAGGGAGCTTTGACACCCAGGAGCTGGAAACTGAGCTCAAAACAGTGACACCTGCAGATGCCCATATCAAAGTCATAGAGCCTGCTGACAAGAAGATCATCCTAATGGTGACCAAAGAGTCGCATGCCTTAGGCGATATCCTTATACGCCATGCAGATGGTGAACTGGGAGCCAAGATACAGTGCGTGATTGGCAACCATGATGACCTTGAACAGCTTGTCCGCCGTTTTGATGTACCTTTTTTCCATATACCTGCAGAAAATATGAGCAGAGAAGAGCATGAAGAGCATGTGATGGATCTCATCGCTGAGCTTGAGTTTGACTATATTGTACTTGCCAAATATATGCGTATTCTTACACCACACTTTGTCAAAGCATACGAGCAGAAGATCATCAATATCCATCATTCATTTTTGCCGGCATTCATAGGAGCAAACCCTTACAAACAAGCATTTGAAAGAGGGGTGAAGATCATCGGTGCAACCGCACACTATGTCACCAATGATCTGGACGAAGGGCCGATCATCGCTCAAGATGTATTTCCGGTCAATCACCGTTACTCCTGGAAAGATATGCAACGCGCAGGACGTGACGGAGAAAAGATCGTACTCTCTCGCGCACTCTCATTGGTTCTGAATGACAGGGTGTTTGTGAATGGGAATAAGACGGTGATCTT
>CAYXZY010000020.1:0-10980 GCA_964469685.1 uncultured Sulfurovum sp.
ATGGCGTCATCGGTGATGAGCTTGTCTCCCGAGGTGGCGATCATGACGGGATCGAGTATAATGTTGCCGATGTTGTACTTTTGCAGTGTGTGTACCACAGCCTCTATGACCTCACTGGAGTGCAGCATGCCTATCTTGACAGCATTGAAGTGTATGTCATCCAGTACCGCTTCCATCTGGGCGATGATATGGGGCACAGGAATAGCATGGATATCTGTCACCCCCTGGGTGTTTTGTGCCGTAGTGGCAGTGATGACAGAAGCAGCGTACCCGCCGTTTGCTGAGATACTTTTGATGTCTGCCTGTATGCCCGCACCGCCACCTGAGTCTGAACCGGCTATGGTGAGTACGGTTTGGTAGTGTGCACTCATATCTTCCATTCCTCTTGTGCATAGGCACTGTCCCAGAACATATACTCTAGTTTAGAAGTTTTTAGAAATGCCTCTTCCATTTTGGCCAAATTCTCAGGAGATGCTGTAAGCGCATAAGTATTGGCAATGTCTATGGCTTTTTCTACAGCCGCAGCGAACTCTTCACTGGCATAGGTATCTATCCATGCCTGATAGGGGTTTGACCCACGGTTTCCTTGCATTTTTAAGATGAAGTCTCCTACCTCTTTGTAGATGGTAAAACAAGGAAGCACCGCAGCAATGCCCACTTCTACAGATTCATGGTTTACGATGCGAGCTACATATGAGTTGTAGAGTTCACAGGTAGGTGAGGGGGTAGATGAACGGTACTTCTCTTCCAGGAACTCTTTATGTAAGGCATCTTCTACAACGATGATTCCAGTGGCTGACTCATAAAAAAACTGTGTCTCTTCCGGTCGGTGACATTTTGTCCCTACTTTGACCAGTGATTTTTTATATTCGGAGAGGTACAGTGAGTCCTGATTGACATAAAAGCCAAAGATGTCTTTATCTAAAGTCGCTTGCATGAGATCAACAACAAAGTCATGCTTGATGATCGCATGAAAGATGTGATCTGTTTTTTTTCTTGTTTCTTCGTACCAGTTTTGCATTCTAAGTTCACTTTTGTAATTTTAATTCAAATCATCATAGCAAATGTACCTAAAAGATGGTGAACCATCTCTTTATAAAGAGAGAGGTTCAGAGATAAAAGTACAAAAGTTAACAACACTCCCACCCGTGATTTTGACTTAGGCTAGGAGATCGAGCGTGGATTCGCTTAATGTCGGATGTGCAAAGATCATTTTTTCCAGATCTTTGAGGGTGAGGTCGGCTTGGATGGCTATGAGAAACTGATGGATGAGTTCTGTGGCATCATTGCCGATGATGCTGGCACCTAAAATACGCGATGTGTCTACATCATAGAGGACTTTGATGAAACCCGAGTCATCCCCTTTTATCTTGGCTTTGGCATTGGTTTTGAAAAAGAGTTTTTTAGGTTTATATGCGATACCCTGTGCTTTCAAGGCCTGTTCACTTTTGCCTATACTTGCTATCTGGGGCGTACAAAAGGTTACGGAAGGAAAGATATACGCATTGGAAAATGTCTCTTTCCCCAAGATATGCTGCACCGCTCTTTTTGCTTCATAGTAGGCAACATGTGCAAGTGCAGGGCTTTTAAGCACATCACCTATGGCATAGATATGTGCATGGTCTGGGCACTGCAGATGTTCATTGACTTCAATATACCCATTGTCCTGTTTGATATTGGCTGATGCCAGCGCAAGTCCTGAAGTATTGGGAACCCTTCCGATGGAGATGAGAACTTGATCATAGGTCTGGGTTTGGCTTTTGTTGCCGCTGTCTACAGTGACCTCTACACCGTTTTCCTTGATGCTGTACGCAGTCACGTTGGCATTGAGTGCTACGTGTATGTCTTTTTTCTCGAACTCCCTTTTGAGTGTCCGTGAGACATCATCATCTTCATTGGCCACAAGTCTGCCTGCAAACTCACAGATGCTTACGCGTGAACCCAATGCATTGAAAAAAGAGGCGAATTCGCAGCCTATGGCACCCCCACCAACAATCAGAATGGAGCCGGGGATCTTACTGAGGGTAAACACTTCCCTGCTTGAGATGATGGTTTCATCCTGAAGTTTGAGGAGTGGATGATCCCTGTGCGATGAACCTGAAGCGATGATGATATGGTCAGCCGTGATCTGTCTGTTTTGCTTTTCCAGTCTGAGTGTATGCGCATCAACAAAACTTGCACTGTCATACTCTATGACAACTTTGGATTTTTTTAATTTGGAAAAAATCCCCACTTTGAGATCCTGTATCAGACAGTTGGTGGAGGCCTGAAGTGTCATCATATCCAAAGTACTTGGCGGATGGTTAACCCCGCAAGATCTAAAATACGCCTCTTTTTTGATGTACGCAGAAGTCTCCAGAAAATTCTTTGCAGGGACACAGCCTTCATTGAGACAGGTACCGCCAATGGTCTCTTCAGTCTTTTCTATGACACAAACAGATTTGCCTTCTTTTCCTAAAAGTGATGCTGCTTCATACCCCGCAGGCCCGGCACCGATCACGATACAGTCAAAATCATACATCCTGTCTCCTTTACTTTACAAACTCATGCGCCATGTAAGAACTTCTTGCATAGGGCGAGGCATGTACATACTCAAACCCCATCTCAAGGGCAATGTGTTTGTACTCTTCAAACTGTTGAGGCGTGATATACTCTTGGACTTTTTCATATTCATTTGATGGTGCCAAGTATTGACCGACACTTAAAAGCCTGCATCCTACATCTAGCAGATCTTCAAATACTGCCAACACTTCTTCTTTGGTCTCGCCAAGCCCCAGCATGATGGCACTTTTGGTTTTGACACCCTTTGGGGCATGGTTTTTTATCTCTTTGAGCACATCCAGAGATCTTTGGTAGATGGATGCTTTTCTAATGTGGTATAGTCTGGGCACTGTTTCAATATTGTGCCCCACGATCACGGCACCACTGTTGGCTACTGTTTTAATGGACGCCATATTTGCCTGAAAGTCCGGTACCAGAAGCTCCACCTGCGTACCGGGTACTTCTTCCAGGACATTCCTGGTAACCTCGAGGAACTGCTGCGCACCACCGTCTTTGAGGTCATCGCGAGCCGGACTGGTGATCACTACGAACTTAAGACCCAACTGCTTGACGGCATCGGTCACCTGATCGATCTCTTTTTTGTTCACGGCATCGGGTGCGCCCGTGGTGACATTGCAGTAGGTACAGCGTCTTGTACATATGCCGCCAAGTATTAAAAATGTGGCTGTTTTTGCAGCGAAACATTCACTGATGTTGGGACATTTGGCTTCTTGGCAAATGGTATGGATTCCATTTTCTTTTAAAAGCTGATCCATATCTTTTTGCGCAGAAAAAGATATCTTTTTTCTGAGCCACTCTGGTTTTCGTTGTCTTTTTTCTTCGTTAGCTAGCATGATGAATATCCTGTTCTATGTCTTCAAAGACAGCATTGAAGTGCTTTGAAAATGAATCTATTAGCAGGCTCTGAGCCTCACTGAAACTGATCTTTACTCCCAGGTCTTCCAGTGAATTTCCCAGGCTGTATGCAGAGTTGTCAATGCTGACGGATCCATGTTGTAAAATAGCTTCTTTTGACCTTCTTTGGGCATTTCCGCCGATCTTTTTGCCTTCTATCAATATATCGTAGGGTTCAAAGCCTTCTTGGCAGAACGCACTTTTGCAAAGCGCTATGGACTCCACATCTTTGGCATACTCGGGTTCAAGCCCAAGCGACCTGTAAAATGTCATCAAAAAACCACAGATGAGCTCATAGCTCTCTTTGACACTGAGTTCTTTCACACAGGAAGTAGGAATGACCAGTGCGTAGGAGACATCGTTTCCGTGAAACAGTATGCCTCCGCCTGTGAGTCTTTGTGCATGCTTGTGTTTGTACGTGTTGAGATGCTCCAGATGCGCAATGCTGCCAAGATCCTGAGAAGCACCGTAGGTAAAAGATGCTTCCCAGCCATAGACTCTGAAAACGGGCAGATCAGAAGGTTTAAAGCCCTCAAAGAGCATTTTGTCCGTACGCATATTGTCTTTTGCACTTGCTGTGCCTGAAGTGAGCAGCGCAAAGGTTTTTTTAGTGGCTGAATTTAACATCTAGTACTTTAATGGCTCTCGTATCATCGGGTCTGCAGACTCCCAGGGTCTTTGGGTACTCCTGGAATGCTTCAGGGTTCTCATTTGCCAGCTTCACGGCATTGATCATCGTGTCGCAGAAGTAGTCAATGGTTTCTTTGTTCTCTGTTTCCGTCGGCTCGATCATAATAGCCTCTTTGACGATCAGCGGGAAATAGACAGTGGGCGCATGCAGTCCAAAGTCCAGCAGGTATTTTGCTATATCCATGGCATTGACACCTTGTTTTGCCAGGGTTTTTGCACTCAGTACACACTCATGCATACACATACCTTCATAGGGTACATCAAAATAGTCTTTGAGTCTTACCCTTAAATAGTTCGCATTCAACACCGCTTTTGTACTTGCATTCTTCATGCCGTTTGAACCCAGTACGGTCATATAGGTGATGGCTCTCAACGAGATACCGTAGTTTCCAAAAAATGGAGAGATCTTCCCGATGGAGTGTTCTCCGCCATGGGTAAATACATACTGCCCATCCTCTTTTTTGATCCCAAGATCCGGAAGGAAGGGTTTGAGTTTTTCATTGACCCCAACAGGGCCAGAACCCGGTCCGCCTCCACCATGAGGTGTTGCAAAGGTTTTATGTACATTGATGTGTATCACATCAAACCCGATGTCTCCGGGACGCGCCACGCCCATGATGGCATTCATGTTCGCACCGTCATAATACATCAATGCATCATACGAGTGCGCCACTTCACAGAGGTCTTTGATGCGCTTGTTGTACATGCCAAGCGTGTTAGGAACGGTTAGCATGACTGCTGCGACATCGTGACTCATCTTCTCTTTAAAGGATTCAAAGTCGATCGCTCCATTCTCATCGGACTTGATGGTGATGACTTCATAGCCTACCATTGCTGCAGTAGCGGGGTTGGTGCCATGTGAGGAATCGGGGACGATGATGTATTTTCTTTTCTCACCTTTTGACCTGTGGTACTTGTCGATCATCATTACCCCGAGCATCTCACCATGGGCACCTGCTTGGGGTGTGGTAGTAAAAGCGCTCATCCCTGTGACCTGACACAAGCTCTTTTCAAGCATATCGATGGTCTCAAGGGCACCTTGGACATCTTCATTGAAGTTGTTGGTAATGACATGGGGATGAAGATTCAAATAGCCGTCAAGGTTGGCCACGCGTTCAGCAACCTTAGGGTTGTACTTCATTGTACAAGACCCAAGAGGATAAAAGTTTTTATCGATGGACATATTTTTGTTTGAAAGATTTGTATAGTGCCGGACAACGTCAAATTCACTTACCTGAGGTAGTCTCGCTTTTGTCTTGCGCAAGAGTGCACTGTCTATCTTTGTGTCAACATCTACATCCATAGGAGGAAGGGCAATGCCCCGTCTTCCTTCCTGGGATTTGTCAAATATGGTTAGAATTCTTGTACTCATATCACTTCTCCGATCGCAGCGACAAATGCGTCCATCTGCTCTTTGGTTCTTTTTTCCGTGACACTGATAAGCACTTTATTGGTCAGTGTTTCATCTATGTTTGAAAGATTGATGCCGGCATAAAAGCCTTTGTCTTTGAGTTTCAGAAGGAATGCGTCGCTGCTCATAGGTATGGAAATGACAAATTCATTAAAAGAATCCTCTTTGTTCAAGACTTCGACCCCATCGAGTGCACTCAGCGCATCTTTCAGGTAGGAGGCTTTGGAGAAGCACAGGTTTGCCATACTTTCCAGACCATGTTCGCCCAAAAGTGACATAAAGATCGTCGAACGTACGGCTACAAGGTTTTGATTGGAGCAAATATTTGATGTTGCTCTGTGACGTCTGATATGCTGTTCTCTTGCCTGCATAGTGAGTACAAATATCTCATTGCCGTGTTTATCCAGGGTTCTACCGATGATCCTTCCGGGAAGGTCACGGATGTACTGTTCTTTGGTCGCGATCATGCCGAAGGTAGGTCCGCCAAAGTTCATGTAGTTGCCCAGACATTGTCCGTCAGCACAAAAGATGTCTGCACCCATACTTCCGGGATCTTTGAGCATTCCCAGCGAAACAGGGTAAGCAGAGATCACAGCCAATGCCTTGTGCGCATGAAGTTTTTCAATGATCGCAGTAAAGTCATCCATGGTACCGAAAAAGTTGGGATTTTGGAAAAGATAACCCGCTACACTGTCGTCGATCTTATCGAGTACTGCCTGGCGGTTTGTTTTAAAATGTTCAACATCAATGACCTCAAATTCGATATCTCTAAAAGAAAGATAGGTCTGTACCACTTTGATGTAAGTCGGGTTGATACCGCCGTCTATAAGGATCTTGTTTCTTTTGCGCGATATCCTGACGGCCATCAGAGCGGACTCTGCCAAAGCACTGGCACCATCATACATGGAAGCATTGGAGACATCCATCCCCGAAAGTTCACAGATCATACTTTGGTATTCGTACAGGGTTTGAAGTGTTCCCTGTGAGGCTTCTGCCTGGTAGGGTGTGTAAGAGGTGTAAAACTCAGATCTTCCTGCCAGTGCATCCACGGCACTTGGCACGATATGATCATAATACCCGCCACCCATAAAGATGGTTTTATCGGTCACATTCTTTGCTGCTAAAGATTTGAATTTTTCAAAGGTGGTGAATTCATCTAGGCCCTCAGGAAGGTCAATGCCGTGCACCTGGAGTTCTTCTGGAACGGAGGAGAAAAGATCAGACTCTTTTTCCACTCCGATCACATCTAGCATCTGCTTAACATCTTTGTCTGTATGTGGAGTATATGGCATGCTGTTCTCTTAAAGTGATGCTACGAATTGTTTGTATGCTTCTTCATCCATGAGCTCATCCAGTTCTTCCATATTCGATACTTTAAGTTTAAATACAAACGTTCCCTGTGCATCCTGGTTCAATACTTCAGGCTCATCAAGAAGGGCTTCATTTACCTCGCTGATCTCACCGGATATCGGGGTGTAGATATCTGAGGCAGCTTTTACCGACTCAACGAACGCCACACTGTCCCCCATGCTGACTTCCGTGCCTATTTCAGGCAGCTCAATAAAAGTAATGTCTCCCAACTGCTCAACCGCATAGGTAGAGATACCCACGGTAGCAGTATCTCCTTCAACTTCAACCCATTCATGTTCTTCATTGTATTTTTTCATTATTTCTCCTTTTTTAAGATGGTATAGAGCCCATGTATCAAGCCCGTTTCCATATATTTATGCAAGCTATCTATATACAGGTGCCTGCGTAGCGAATTTTAGACTTATGTATTGATGAACGGAAGCGTAGTGATATGCGCTTCTATACTTGACCGTTTGTCTCTGAGTTCAATACTTTGATCTGTATCAAAATCTTTTGTGTCTATCATGGCCAGTCCGATCCCTGCATTTAAGATGGGTGAAAATGCACCTGATGTGACAAAACCTACTTTTTTGTCATTTTGATAGACTTCAAAATCTTTTCTTGCACTTCTGCGTGTCGTAGTTTTAAAGGGCAGTAAAATCCTGTTGAGGCCATTTTCTTTTTGCCTGAGCAATGCATCTCTGCCAACATAGTCTCTTTTGAGATCTACAAACTTTTCAAGATTTGCTTCAAGCGGTGTGATCTCTTCATTGAGGTCATTGCCATACAGGCTGTAGCCCATTTCAAGCCTCAAAATATCTCTGGCACCCAGACCTGCGGGTTTTGCGCCCTCGGCAATGAGTGCATCCCACAAGGTGACCGCCGTGGCATTGTCAACATAAAGTTCATAGCCAAGTTCTCCTGTGTATCCCGTTCGGCTCAGTAGGCAGTCGCTGCCAAAAACTTTTGTCTGGACAAAGGAGAAGAAGCCGAGTTCATCGATGGTGTCTTTGAAGTACGGCGCAAGGATCTCTTTAGATCTTGGACCCTGGACATCCAACTTTGCATACTGCATAGATCTGTCTTCCAGGCTGGCATTGTGTATGCGTGACTGTAATGTCTTCAGGTCATTTTGGCGTGTTGCTGCATTGACAACGATCATGAGTGTATCTTCCCCAAGTCGGTAAATGATCAGATCATCGATCACCCCGCCTTGTTCGTTGAGCAGAAAGCCATATTTGCATTTACCTATCTGCAGTGCATCGATATTGACAGATGTAGCCTCGTTGATACCTGAAGTTTTAATGTCACCTTTAAAGAAGAACTCTCCCATGTGTGACGTGTCAAAGAGAGCCACATCATTGCGGCAGTGGTCATGCTCTGCAAGTATACCCTCAAACTGTATGGGCATATCCCAGCCACAAAAACTGACGTTTTTTGTGTTGAGTGCCTGTTGACGGTCGTAAAGGGGTGTTTTAAGTAGTTCTTCCATTCCAAGCCTTTTTGTCATGAAGCTATGATCAAAGTGCAGAAATATTCTGGAAGCTCATAGCTGTTGTTTCCATAACATTCTACATCAAATATTCTAAAAATCTGTATGGTGATCTGAGTATTGAAACCCTTTAAGGCTTCTGTGTGTCTTAAAGTTCATCATCCTCAAAATCACTGAGATCAAACTCTAATTCTACAGGCTCTTCTTCAACCTCCTGCAGATCGCTGATCTGGTCTGGAGAAATATCGAGGATCAATGCAATAAATGATACCAGGGCATTGTCATCTATGATCTCCTGACATGTAGGAGAAGTGTTATAGACGGTCAGTACACCGTCTTTGGTAAGTATGTCTCTCTCAGAAATACCCAGATCTGCAGCGATGACATGTAGATCGGGACGATTCAGATGCACGCCGTCTATTTTCATAGAGTAGCCTTTTCGTAATGGCATTTTGAACATGGTATGTCTCCTGTTTTTAAAGTAGGGCGCATCTTCTAAGCCTGGTAACCTCATTTGGGTATCCCAATGTTATAGAAGGTGCAATGATGGAAATGATTATAGCCTAATACCTTAAAAAAGTGTTTTTTCCTACTGTCCCGTTAAGACGGCATCACAGGTTTGGTGATAAGGTACCCACCCAGAAGTATAGGGATGATCCCTATGATTTGCCGCATTTGAGGGATTTCGTCCAAGTAAAAGTAAGCAAAGATGAGTGTGAAGACAGGCAACAGTGCAAGCATGGCAGAAAGTTTGGTGATGCTAATGCGATTGAGTGCTTCTATCCACATGATCTTGGCAGCCACATAGACACCTGTGGCAATAAGAAAGAGATAGGGAAGCGCAAGCATGAAGTTCTCATAGCTCACTGAAGGTTCCAGCAGATATGCCAAGAGTGCGACCACAGGAAAGCCTACCACGGTCCTAAAACCCAAAATGGTTTCAGCCGAGCAGTATGTGCGTGCTCTTTTTTGGTAGTAGTTGACTATGGGGGCAAAAGCTGCTGAAAGCAGGATGAGCAAGTCCCCTTTGTTGAACTGCATATCATCAGGCACAAGAACGATGAATGCCCCAATGGTCATCAGTATAGCGCCAATGAGGTGCATTGTATGCATTTTCTCAGCACCGATGACATTGAAGTACAGGTAGGAGAAAAGCACTTGCAGGAAGATGATCACAGCCGTATTCCCTGCTGTAGTGTAACGCATACCGATGAAAATAAGTACAAATATGGTTGTGATCCAAAAGGTTGTAAGCAGTAGGTCTTTGTAGGCATCTTTGTTTTTAAGTTCCCTGAAACGATCACGTTTGTACATGATAGCCACATAAAAAAATAACGCGATGACAAGACTGTACATATAGGTATGAAGTGCACCCACATAGGAGATGGCAACAATGGAGAGTATGGGAAACCAGGCCTCCAGAACACTCATACCGATAGTAAGCAGTTCGCCTTGGCGTTCTCTGGTCATGGGTATCCTTTCATAAGGGCTATTTGGAAGCATATTGTATCTTAAAGAGGCAGTAACTGTCTTGTACGTCGTAAAGAAAACAGAAGCTATAATAATGTACCATGACTAAAAATTCCATAAAGGGTCAGTACGCACTTAGATCTTACGCAAGGCTTTTGTGACAGTTAGATCGGTACTGAGTGCTTTGGTACATTTTGTAGAGAATGTTATGGAAACAATAGTTATGAGGTGAAGTATGCATAAAATGAACAACATAGCCATCACAGGTGGCACACACGGCAATGAATTTACAGGGGTCTACCTTGTCAAAAAATGGCAGAAAAACCCTGAACTTGTCAAACGCAGTACTTTTAATACCATCACAAAACTTATGAACTTACAAGCCATTAAAGAGGTACGAAGGTATGTTGACCAAGACCTAAACCGCTCTTTTGGTTTGCATGATCTGGCAGATGATACGCTAGGTGCATACGAAGCAAAGTTAGCCAAATCGCTCAACGAAGAACTGGGCAAAAAAGGCAGTGAGCAACCCAACGTTGACTTCATCGTAGACCTGCACACCACCACGGCAAACATGGGGCTCTCCATCGTGGTCAGTAACCCTAGCACCATCACATGGCGCGCCATAGCCTACCTCTGCAAGATGGAACCCTCACTCAAGGTCTACAGATGGCAAGGAGACATAGAAAACAGCTTTGTTGACTCCATGGCACCCCACGGCTTTGCCATAGAGGTGGGTGCCGTACCTCAAGGAGTGCTTAGAGCAGACCTCTTTGTACAAACCGAAGCACTCATCTACCATCTGCTTGACTACATAGAAAAAGAGAACCTTGGTGAGGACTTAGGGTTGGACAGTACCTTGGAGATATACGACCATGACGTACTTGTAGACTACCCACGGGACGAAGACGGTGACATCGTAGCCATGGTACACGCAGAGCGCCAAGACAAAGACTTCACCCTCATCAAACAAGGCGACCCTCTCTTTTTGACCCTAGAAAACGAGACCATCACCTACGAAGGCGAAGACCGTTACACCATTTTCATCAACGAAGCAGCGTATTATGAAAAAGGGTTTGCTATGACCTTGGCGGAGAAGAGGGTTGTGGGG
>CAYXZY010000021.1:0-8219 GCA_964469685.1 uncultured Sulfurovum sp.
AATCATTTTGAATGCTTTGTTGACATTGGCTATATCATCATCTATTTTTTGGCCAAATTCAAATTGTATGAGATTTGAGAAGTAAGATTGAAGCGGTTGTAGTCTGCTTGTATGCACAAGTGCATCAAATAGTTCATTGTTTGTCGTTGAATCATACACCAGGTTATCAAGCAAAAGGATTCTGCTTTTTGTGTCGATCCTGGGAGTTCCTTTAAACGTGATCTCACCTTCAGCCTCGAACCAGTTGAACAGATCGATCTTTTTTAGCCATTGTGAGCGATTGTCATAACGCAAATGTGCGGTGATGCTTATTTCTGAACTACCTGATTTTATGATTTTTGGCTTAGATATATGTACCACACCAGGTAAGGCGTATCGTGCCAGATCTACAGTCTGTGTATGGAAATGGTTTTTCTTTGACAGATCCAGCAGTTCCTTGTATGTGATGGAAACAGGAAGATGAAAGTTAAATCTTCCTTCTTCGCAGGTCGTAGAATTTAAGTCACAAAGTTGTGTTTTGGTATGTTTTGTATCCGGTTTTCCTAAAATAATATCTGTTTTTCCCTGTGCACTGACGGTTGCCCGGAGTACATTGTCAACAATACTAAAACCCGAATATGAAGCCATTTTTGGCTTGAATACCAGATAGGTTTCTGACGAATCTTTGATCTTTATAGGATCTTGTAACCCTTGCCATACGGTATTTACCTTTTCTTTCATATTCAGACTTGCGAGTAATTGGGGCACTTTTTTGACATAATCTTCTATTTTTTTGCGAAGTTTGGGTTCTACTTTGTCCTGAATGTTAATTTTGATCGTATTGAGCAAGGTTAGAGTAGGTTTTTCAGACCAGACAAAATGTGGGGCTATGTCTACGGTGACACGCCAGTCTTCATGCACCTTAGGTGTGGCATACACGTAAAATATGGCAGAGGCATTTGCCGTTTCCAAAATGCCCAGGTCTGTGGACACCCTTGCTTTTACAGGGAATGCGAATTTTAAAGTCTTGTCTTGACCGGAAACGGTTATGCGTCCGTTACGCTTCACCCAGCCATCTACATCACATTTGATTTTTGGAAAAGTCCGTATCTTAATGGTACGTGATTTGCAGGATATTTTCAAGCCGTCTATGCGGCAATTTGGAAAACCTTTTGTTTTGAGGTACTGAGCCTGGATGCAGGTTCTGTCAGGCTCATCTATCTTGGCGAGTACCTCCGGAACCATATCGTTGATATAGGTTTCCAGGGCTGTAAGGTTTGCCTCAATAGGAAGCGTAATGACCGAGTCGTGCACCATCTTCTCTTTTGTGCCGGCATGGGTCATGGTTAAAAACAGCGTCATAAGAGAAAGGATGACACATGCAAAAGAAGATCGGACAGCGAAGGGTTTAGGATGTTTAGGATGGCACATTCGATCTCCTTAAAGTGGCAGTATACCCAAAAGGTTGACCATACACATTACTAAATGGGTTCTATGTGTTCCAGCAGGACAGCATGAACCTTCCCATTGCTTGCGACGATGCTTTTGCTGTCCAGACTGTATGTTTCGCCGCTGGCATTACTTACTTTCCCGCCGGCTTCAAGCACGATCAGGATACCTGCACTCACATCCCATGGCTGAAGATCTATCTCGTAAAAGGCATCTATTTTTCCCTGGGCCAGGTAACACAGGTCTATGGCTGCCGCACCCAAGCGGCGAATATCCCTAATGTTGGAGAGCAGGTTGGTCAATGTTTTGAGCACCCAGTCATGTTCTAGTCCTTTGTTCACTTTGGCATAAGGAAAGCCGGTGCCCACAAGTGCTTGCTGCAAATTGTCCTGTGCGCTCACTGTCAGTTTTGCTTCATTGAGGTATGCGCCTTCGTTTTTGGCCGCATAAAAAAGTTCCTGCAAGATAGGGTTATAGACCACAGCCAAAGTAGGTGACCCATCTTCCCACACGCCCAGAGATATACCCAAATGGGGTATGCCGTGTACAAAGTTGGTGGTACCGTCTATGGGGTCTATGTAGATCGCTTTTTTGTGCTTGAAGCCTTGTGATGGATCGTAACTTTCTTCACCTATAAGCGTATAGTCACCAAAGTGTTTTTGCAGTTGTTCCATGATGAATGCTTCAGTCTTTACATCATACTGGGTGACAAGGTCAACGGTACCTTTATGCTGTATCTCTTTTTGCGCAAAGTAGCCCTCTATGACTATGTTGCCTGCATCTAAAGCTATTTGTTTGAGGGTTTCTAGTTGTGTATTCATAGTATAGAGTATAGCCAAAATAAACGATGACGTCCAGATGTTGTACCTAAAGGACAGAAGATTTGATGACCATAAGTTTTACATTGCTCATTTCTTCCATAGCATAGGGGATACCGCCAACACCCAGACCTGAGGCTTTTGCACCGCCAAAGGGCATCCAGTCCACCCTGAAGGCTGTATGGTCATTGACCATGACCGTTTTGGCATTGAGGTGTTTGACAGCATACAAGGCATGATCCAGATGATGCGTAAAGACGGCAGCCTGAAAAGAGACATCAAGGGCATTTGCCTGTGCAAGTGCTTCGTCCAATGCTTTGTAGCTGTACAGACATACGACAGGGCCAAAAACTTCATTTTGGCTGATGGTCGCTTTGTCACTGGGGTTAAGTATGACCGTTGGCGCATAACAGTTGTTGGCCAACTTTTTGGCACCACAGAGAAGCTGACCGCCACTTTGGATGGCTTCTTTGACCCATGCATCAACACGATCTACTTCTTTGGGCGCTATTAAAGGACCCACTTCGGTCTGAGGATCAAGAGGGTCACCGACCTTGAGTGCGGAAGCTGCACTGCAAATTCTGGATGCAACATCATGCAATATATCTTCATGAACAAACACCCTTTGCACAGAGACGCAGACCTGACCGGCATGATAGTACCCACCTTTTACAAGGGAAGGGATGAGGGTATCCAGCGTCGCATCAGGCTCTACAATGACAGGGGCTACGCCTCCATGTTCAAGTGACACACGTGTTCCGGGCGCAACGATGGATCTAAGGTGCCAGCCCACATGCGCTGAGCCAATGAAGGTGAGGAAGTCTATCTTAGGGCTTTTGACCAGTACCTCTGCATTTTCAGTACTGCAAAGGATCACCTGACACCAGACTTTTGGAAGGCCAGCCCGATAAAGGATATCTACGAAGTGCAGTGTTGACATGGGGGTTGAGGACGAGGGACGTATGATGACAGGTGCACCTACGGCCAGTGCAGGGATGATCTGATGCACGGCAAGATTAAGCGGATGATTGAAGGCTGAGATGGCCAGCACAACGCCTATGGGCTCCATCATCGTGTATGCCATACGGTTTTCAGAACTCTCTGTCTGTCCCATAGGGATCTCTTTCCCTCCATAGACACCCAAGTGTTCTATAGCGAGTTTGACACCGTTTATGGCTCTTTGTACTTCTACTTTGGAGTCCATATAGGGCTTGCCTCCTTCGCTGGCCGCAATGTGTGTCAATAATTCTATTTCCTCTTTCATGATCTCTACTGTCCGTTCGAGGATGTGGATGCGCTGATGTTTCTTCAGCCATTCTTTTTGATTGTCATAGGTTTTTTTTGCAGTCTCAAGTGCTGCATGGACTTCCGGAAGACCCATAAGTGGATATTCTCCCAGACTCTTTCCGTCGTAGGGCGAGGTTACGGTGATCGTAGACATTATTGATCCTTTCATATCAGACATGTTTTGTTTTTAAGAAGCTCATTGAGAATGCTATGGTTCATAGAATAATCGACTGCCAGATCAATGATATGCACCCCTTTTGAATGCACTGTTTTATGCAAGGTGGCAACAAATGCTTCTACAGATTCCGGCCTATACCCTTTTGCACCGTAAGATTGTGCGAGCAGTATGAAATCGGGATTGCCAAAGTCAAGGCCGAAGTTCTCAAGTGCCATGCCCAGCTGTTTCCATTTTATCATCCCGTAAGATCCGTCATTGAGTATGATGACCACCAGATCAAGTTGCAGGCGTATGGCAGTTTCAAGTTCTTGTTCATTCATCATAAATCCGCCATCTCCGCATACCGAGATCACCTTTTTGTCCGGATGTACCATTTTGCATGCTATAGCCGAGGCCAATCCTGCTCCCATAGTGGCCAGAGCATTGTCCAACAGCAGTGTATTTGGCGCATGACAGGTGTAATTTCTTGCAAACCATATTTTGTAGATACCGTTATCGAGAGTAACAATATCTTCTTTATCCAATACTTCTCTGACCTCTTTGACCACTTTTTGAGGCAAGACAGGGAACCTGTTGTCGTTGAAGTATTTTTCTATGTGTGTTTTGGTTTCATACTTGACACGTAAAAAATACTCAAAATCCCAATGTGACTGAGCCATAATATCTTCTGCAAGCAAAAGTATATTTTCCGAAATGTCCCCCAGCACGTCAAGTTGTGGAAAGTAAGTGTCATCTACATCTGAACTGGAAAAGTTGATATGGATAACCTTTTTTGCATTTTTTTCCATGAAAAAAGGCGGTTTTTCGGTCACATCATGACCCACATTGATGATCAGATCGGCTTTGTCAATGGCACAATGAAGATAATCATCTTTTGAGAGTGCAGCCGTACCCAGGAAATACGGGTGGCTCTCATCAATCACCCCTTTACCCATCTGCGTGGTAAAAAAAGGAATTTTGGTCTGATTGACAAAATATTCAAGTGCATGACAAATGCGCGTCCTGTTCGCACCTGCTGCGATAAGAAGCAGAGGCATTTTTGCTTCTTCTATCATCTTGCTTGCTTTGTGTATCACACGGGTATGCGCGACAGGATAATAGGTCTTGACGACATCAAAGAGATCGGCCTCCAATGCTTCTGAAGCGATATCTTCAGGGAGTTCTATGTGGACAGCTCCGGGTTTTTCAAGTTTGGCTATTTTGAAGCTTTCACGTACCATTGAGGCTATGTTGTTGGCATTGACCACTTGTTTGCTGTATTTGGTCAAGGGTTTCATCATTTGGACGATATCTATGATCTGAAAGCGGCCTTGTTTGCTTGATTTGATAGGTTTTTGTCCTGTAATCATCATCATAGGCATGCCGCCCAGCGTTGCGTAGGCTGCAGGGGTGACAAGATTGGTTGCACCCGGACCCAAGGTAGACAGGCACACCCCGACATTTCCCGTGAGTCTTCCGTAGGTCGCAGCCATGAATCCTGCTGCCTGTTCATGCCTTGTCAGTATCAGTTTGATGCTGGAATTCCTGAGCGCTTCCAAGATATCCAGGTTCTCTTCTCCGGGGATGCCAAATATGGTTTCAACCCCTTCATTTTCCAGCGCTCTGACAAAAATATCTGATGCTTTCATCGTTTGATTCTCCATGCGTTCCTGTATCTATAGTGTAGTTGTCCAATGTGCAAAGGATGTGTAAACAAGTATAAGGACTTCTCATGGCGCTTTCAAACATTAACTCCAATTGGATATAATCAGAAAAAATTAATTAAAGAAAATCACAATGAAGAAATTGACAGTCATGTTTCTGGCACCGGTTTTTATGTTTGCAAATGTACATTATGCCAAGGTGGAGCCGTATGAATCAGTGGTGATGAAGTCTGCAGTGAGCGGTCTGGTTTTGGATGTTGACCTGGATGCTGAAGGTACGGTGGTCGACAAAAAGCGCGTGATCCATATTGATGATGCTTTGGATAGGGTGAACTTAGAGGCATCCAAAGAGGGTGAACAACTGCTAAAAGAGATGCTGGTCATCAACGAAGATATTGCCAAAAGCTTAGGTGCAAGCATGAAAAGACAAGAAGGGTACTACCTTCGTATTTCAAAACTGTCTACAGCATCCAAGACGCAAAAAGACAATGCATTTAATGCATTTACCTCTGCGAAAGCGCAATACCTCAATACAAAAGAAAAGATAGCCAGTCTGAAAAAACAGATACTTGACATGCACTACAAAGTAGCGCAACTTGAAGACAGTATCGGTAAAAAATCTGTGGTTCTGGAGCATCAGTATCTGTATAAACTCATTGTGCGCAAAGGAGACTTTGTGGCACCCGGTTCACCTTTGGCTCAGGTAGAGGATGCAAGCCGTGCGAAGCTTGTGGTGTATTTGGAGCCTTCAGAACTGGAGGACATAGCACAAAAGATCGTCTATCTGGATGGGAAAAAAACGGAGTATAAAGTCAACAAAGTCTGGAAGGTGGCTGACGAAAAGTTCATCTCGTCTTACAAGGCTGAGATTTACATACCTGCACCCAAAGATGTCTTTTCTAAACTGATAAAGGTAGAGATAAAGTAATGTCTTGCATCACAACAGCCTGTGCACTGGACTGTTATGATGCCTGCAAGATCATTGTAGACAAGGATTCAGGTGCCATCAAAGGTGACAGTGTGCATCCCGCAGGCAATGGTGCTCTGTGTACCCTGATCAACAAAAGTATACATAAAGAACAGCGCATCACACTGCCAAGAGTGAAGGGTAAAGAAGTAAGCATGGAAGAAGCCATGCGTGAAGTCTCTACTGCTTTTAAGGTGCAAAATGCCTTACTTTGGCGCGGTTCTGGCAACATGGGTGTGATGCAGGAGGTCACCAATCTCTTCATGGAAAAGATCTCTGGCACCTTGACCCATGGCAGCCTCTGTGACGGTGCAGGTGATGCGGGTATCTTGAGTGGAAGAGGCGTCAACAAAACATTGCCGCTTGAACAGATAAAGCACTCAGATACCGTGGTCGTTTGGGGACGTAATATCACGGTGACCAATGCACATATGATGCCTTTTATTGAAGGTAAAAAGACCATAGTGATCGATCCGGTTAGAACCGCCATAGCCAAAAAGGCGGATGTGCATATACCGTTAAATCCAGGTACGGACTTCTTTGTCGCTTTGATGCTTGCACGCATGATATGTCAAAAGGGTGCACAAGACAGTGCCTGGATAGAGCTGTTTACGCAAGGGTATGACTCTTATAAGGCACTGATGCAAAACTACACAATGCATGAGATGGTGGAGCACACAGGTGTCGGACTGGAGGTTTTGGAGCAGGCAGTAGAACTGCTTTGTCAGAAAAAAGTTGTATTTTTGGTCGGGATCGGTGTACAAAAGTATGTACATGGTGCTACAGTACTTCGAGCCATAGACTCTTTGGCTGCTTTGCTTGGGATGTTTGGGAAAGAAGGTTCCGGGGTACACTATCTGGGAGATTCAAAACTGGGGTTTGACAACCCTTTTTCAGTGTCATGCAAGACGGTCTCAAAAGTAGTGACACCGTTTTCGCAGTTTCAAACCGTGCTCGTGCAAGGAGGTAACCCCGCTGAGTCCATGCCAAATTCTTCAAGTGTTTGTGAAGCCCTGGATACGGTGGAGAACCTGATCTATTTTGGTCTTTATGAAAATGAAACATCCAAACGGGCCAAGATCGTCATACCGGCAAAGAATTTTTTTGAAAAAGAAGACATCAGGCTGAGCTACGGACATCCGTATATTGAAAAGATGCATACGGCAGTAGTTTCAAACACGGGTATAAGCGAGTATGATTTTACAAAGAGGCTTTTTGATGCGTTTGGTTTTGAAGGGCTGAAGAGTGAATCGGCATATATAGATAGGTGGCTATCCCAATGCAAAGAAGCAAAAGCAAACCTTGTTTCACCTGCCTATGAAACAGTGCCTTATGCAGAGGGTTTTGGCAAGGCAGGAGAAAAAAGGTTTGTATTCTTGCAAGAAGGTGAAGCGTTATTGACAGAAAATGAAAGGCTGTACTTGCTTACTCCCAAATCTAACAAAGCGCTTAATACGCAGTTCAAAAGAGATGCCAAAGTGCAAGTACACCCTTTACTGGGGCATACCAACGGTGAAAAGGTGACAGTCAGATCGGCTTACGGCAGTGTTGAACTTACAGTAGTATGCAACGAAGATATACCCGTGAACAGCATCGTCATAAGCAGTAATACAAAGGGTGTCAATCTCCTGACCCCTCCAAAAGTAAGCTATGCTGGACACAATGCATGCTACCAGGATGTAGAGGTAAGCATAGAAAAAACCGCATGCCAAACAGTTTGACATAAAGACTTTTCACAAAAGTCTCGCATGGTTTGTCAAAAGCTATCTATGTTTACGCAGTTCTACTTCATGTTTAAGTTTATGATAACGATTAAACAGGATGTCTTAAGTATTTATCCCTACCAAAAATAAAACATTTATTCTAACTGCTTAAAATTTTTCATTTTTGTTTCATTT
>CAYXZY010000021.1:8319-10649 GCA_964469685.1 uncultured Sulfurovum sp.
TTTCATTTTTGTTTCATTTAAAACTCTTATCATTGTCTTATCAATCAGAAAATTGGTTGATATATAAAAAATTAAGGATTTATTATGAAAAAAACAAATTTAGTAAAAAGTTTAGCAGCATTAAGTTTAATCGCGGGTCTTGTGTATGCAGGAGATATTGAAGTGAACGATGACAAAGGTAAAGATGTTGAAGTCAAAAGTTCTATACAAATGCATAAAAATGCCAGCGAAGCAGATGAAGTAAAAGCTGCAAAAGTGGGTATCGATGAAGTCTTAGCCAATGTAAAAGCAAAGTTTTCAGGTAAAATTATAAAGGTTGAACTTGACAACGAAGACGGCAATCTGATTTATGAAGCCGAAGTTTTCCAGAATGACGGCAAAATGTTGGATGTAGTGGTAGATGCCGGCACAGGTCAGGTATTGACTTCAAGTGTAGATAAAGCTGACCATGAAGAAGATGATGAAGGCGAAGAAAAAGAGGACTAATGAAAATTTTGATTGTAGAGGATGATACAAACATCCTCTCTCTTTTACACAATGCTTTTGCGGAAGAAAATTATATCGTAGATATTGCAGAAGACGGTGAAGATGGTGAATATCTGGCTACCATGAATAGCTATGATGTGATCATCTTAGACTGGATGATGCCTAAAATGTCGGGTATGGAAGTTTTGCGTTCATTGAGAAAAAAAGAGATCACTACACCCATTTTGATGCTTACGGCCAAAGGTGAGATCTCCGACAAAGTGCTGGGACTAAAAAATGGTGCAGATGACTATGTTGCGAAACCATTTAGTTTTGAAGAATTACAAGCCCGTGTAGAAGCACTTTACAGAAGATCAGTATCGAATGGAAGTAATGAAATCATAATCAAAAATATTAGTATAAATCTTGATAAAAAGACAGTGAAAAAAGATGATGTTTTAGTGTCACTTACAGCTAAGGAATATGAACTATTATTGTTCTTGGTTCAAAGAAAAAATGCTTATGTTTCAAAATTTATGATAGAAGAACATTTGTGGACAAATGAAGCGTTTACCCAAAGCAATGTGATTCAGGTGACCATTTACCATATACGCCAAAAACTTGGTAAAGAATTTATTAAAAGTTTTAAGGGTCTAGGATATAAAATTGAAGCATAAAAGTCTGAAAACCAGAGTATTGTTGTCCTTTGGAGCCATATCTTTTTTCCTGCTTGTGGTTTTTGGATTTATTTTTTATTATTTTTTGAATCAAAATATGATTGTAAATGTAAAAAATGATCTTTCTTCTCAAGCGCATAGTATCAAAGAACAGTTAAGAGATGCTCCTTATGGCATGATAGATGCAAAGGATTCATTTGCACTCATTGAAAACAATCAGGTTGTATTTAAGAGTCATGATTTTGATTATAAATATACAGAGGTTTTGCTAAAAAAGAATATATCTTTTTTTACGCAGGAATTTAAAGAAGGCTTATCAGGGATATATGTTTTAAAATTCTCAAAACCTTTTAATGGGGCGGTCATCGTTCAAAGAGATGAAATCGATGAAAATTTTGAAAATGTTATACTCATCATGATTATTCTTGAGCCAATATTGTTTCTACTTTTTCTTTTTTTGGCAAACAGAATGGTTGATAGCATTATAAAGCCCTTGCACAATATTAATCTTGTGGCTAAAAAAATATCCATTGATAATTTTCACGGCAAAATCCCATTGACACACTCTGATGATGAGATAGAAGCACTTGTTAAAACATTTAATGCGATGATAGAGAGACTAAAAGAGGGGGTTGCGCAACTTGACAGATTTAACAGTGATGTATCGCATGAGCTTAGAACTCCGCTGACTGTAATTCGTGGCAATATTGACGTGGCACTAAAAAAAGACAGAGATATAGAATACTATAAAAACAGTTTAAAGCTCATACAATCTGAATCATCCAATATACAACAGATCGTAGAAGGTTTGCTACAGCTTAGCAGATATACCAAGGAGAATATAAAAAAAAGTTTTGTCCACTGTGACTTGAATGCCATATTGCTCGAAACAATAGAGAAATATCTACCTCTTGCAAAAGCAAAAAATATAACTTTGGAAATTGTTAAATTTGAAAAAGCAACAAGAGAAGCCAACCCTTTATTGATCGGTGCTGTATTTTCCAATCTTATAGACAATGCTATCAAGTATACACCTGAAGGAAAAAAAATATATATTTCTTTGTATACAAAAAATAAAATATATTTTATAGTGCAAGATGAGGGTATTGGTATTTCACCCGAAGTACTGCCCCATATAACAGATAGTTTTTATAGGGTAGATGAAGCGAGAAACAAAAAAATAAAAGG
>CAYXZY010000022.1:0-10021 GCA_964469685.1 uncultured Sulfurovum sp.
AATAGAGAGTGTTTAGACTCCAGGACTTCTATTTTTTGGTTCTGCTTATAGATGCTGTATATCGTGGTTACCTGCGCCACATAATACATCAGTAAAGTCATGGCCAAAATAGTATTTAGAGGCATGGTATTGTTTGTTGCAAGTACGATCATAAGTGGCACAAGAAGGATGGACATATACAGAATACTTAGACCCACATCCCTGGAAAGGGTCACAACAGACCCTGAGGCAAAGCCCAACAATATAGCCACGATAAAGAGCTGATAATAATATTCAACCCCATAGAAAAAATAAAAGCCTAAAAATGCATAAAGCATCGCGGTGACGGATGCAAGTATGGCATATCGCTTATGCCAGATCTCGACAGAATACAGCGCTTTGTTTTTTTGGTATAAATAGGTATTATAAAAGCGATACCCCAGCAGCAGCGCCAGGATGGAAAACCATACCAGTATTTGCGTATTTAATGCCGGATAAAGGGCAATCGTGACCAATGCACCCAACAGCAATGTTACCAAAAGACCTTTGTAGGATAAAGCATACAGATTCTCCAAGGAAGATTCATCTATCTCCTGGAACTTTTTTACTTGGGTTAGCAGTTGTTTAAAATTCATAGTATATTATATAATATACATACTTTATAACTCTGTAATATCTTTGAGAATATTCCCTTGAGAAGATCACTGTGTTTAGACAGTGCATAGCGCACTCCGGGATGACACACTGTATTAGATACAATGCGAGTTAATGGAGTTCCTGAAGTTTGCTTTTCAAGATAATTTTACCAGCCTCTACACCAGGCTGATCGTAAGTATTGACATCTATGAGCTCGCCTACAAGTGACGTGAGCAATTCATAGTAAAACATCAAAGAACCTATATTTGATTCAGTCACACTATGCAAGGTAATGGTATCCAAAGGGATGTTGTTTTGATCCAATAATGCTTCAATAACAGAATCACATTGCATATTGATAAGCTTTGCAAAAGGCAGGTTGTTCAAGCTGTCCAGCATTTCTAGGTGTGGCAGTGTGATATCAGGAATGGTCGTATTGTCATGAAAGTCTTCGATCTTGATAAAAGTAACCGATTTATCTCTGGTGCCCTCCATGATAAGCTGCAAAAAGGAATGCTGGTCTTTAGGGCCAATAAGCCCTATGGGGGTCAAACCAACGTGAAAAGCACTGTGGCGCTGGTGTTTCCCCAGGCTTTCGCCCCAAAGCTGCACATACCACTGGCAAAAGTATTGCAATGTCTCTGAGTAGGCGAAGATACAGTTCACATTGTACTGTGCATGATTTTCAGCATAAAATACTGCTTTTTCAAGAAGCATATCCTGAACATACCCTTTGTTAAAAAAATGATCCTTCAGTATTTTGGCGCCCGAAAGCAATGCTTTGATATCAACGCCACACATTGCCAAAGGCACCAAACCTACAGAAGAAAGAACAGAAAATCTTCCTCCCACATTATCAGGAAGGTACAGCACTGCAGCTTCTATCTCTTTGGCATAGTTTTCCAGCGGAGAACCGGGATCTGTGATGAAGGTATAAAAAGAAGGATTGCTTTGAAGCGAATAAATATATTTATAGATCGAAAAAGTCTCAACGGTACTTCCGGATTTTGAGATCACCAAAAAATGTGTTTTATCGATATCGAACTTGGAGATAAGGTCATTAATATTGATGGGATCGGTACTTTCAAAAAAGTAGAGCTTTCTAGGCAGATCTTTCACGGGTTTGATGAATTCATACACCGCTTTGGCACCCAAAGAACTTCCCCCTATACCTATGACAGCAATGGTTTCAATGTCTTTGGAAATACCATTGCAATACTCAAGTATCGGACTGACATCTTGTTCAGGCAGCGCATAATACCCTATGGTTTTCTGCTCCTTGACTATAGCCTGAAAAGCTTTTTGTTCAGAGCTTTTGTTGATTGAGTTAAAATAGAGTTTATTTTTTATCATTGATCTTACATTCCTTTATGGTCTCCAAAGCTTCTTTACACAGCTTTGTGATCTCTTTAAAATTCTTTTCATTGACAGCTTTTTTAGGTACGATCCAGCTTCCTCCGGCACAGATAACGTTATCTAAAGAGAGAAAATCGGTTACGTTTTTAAGATTGACTCCCCCCGTCGGACAAAACCGCATATCTGGAAAAGGTCCGCTAAAGGCCTTAAGTATATCTGTTCCTCCTGAAAGTGTAGCGGGGAAAAGCTTACAGTTTACAAATCCGTTATTTTTGGCAAGCATGACATCAGAAGCGGTTGAGACCCCCGGGATCAGTGCAACCCCTAATGCCAGGGATGTTTTAAGCAATTCATCACTGATACCAGGACTAAAAACAAATTGCGCCCCATGCGCCACAGCCTGAGTGAAGTCTTCTTTGTTGAGCACGGTACCTGCTCCCACATGCATCTGTGGCATTGAAGCAGAAATGGCCTTTATGGCTTTAAGTCCTGCCTGAGTACGCAAGGTGATCTCCATGACTGCTATACCCCCCTCCAGCAAGGCTTCTGCAAGCGGTAAAGCATCTTCTTCATGCTCCAAAGCGATAACAGGGACTATGGGTGAAATTTCCATGACTTCTTTTGCTGTCATGCACGCTCCTTTCCGCTGATGTCAAAGGTACTTGCCCCTTCTTCAGCCATACCAACACTTTGACGCACTGATACAAAAAGTTCCCTGCCAAAACCATACCTGTTATGTGTAAGGTCAGGTACCTGAATACTACGTGTTGCAAGTTCTTCTTTTTCTACCAAAAGCATAATCTCGCCTCTGCTGGCATCAAAACGCAGCATATCTCCGGTGTGCACTTTTGCCAACATTCCGCCGTCGAGTGCCTCCGGTGACATATGTATAGCTGAGGGAACCTTGCCGGATGCCCCGGACATCCTTCCGTCTGTAATGATGGCCACTTTGTAGCCTTTATCTTGAAGAACACCCAAAGGCGGCATGAGACCATGAAGTTCAGGCATACCGTTGGCTTTGGGACCCTGGTAGCGAACTACTGCAATAAAATCTTTTTCCAATTCACCCTGTTTAAACGCAGTCTGTAAAGCCTCTTGTGACTCAAATACAATAGCCGGCGCCTCAATGACATACTGTTCCGGCTTTAATGCTGAGGTCTTAATGACACTGCGCCCCAAGTTTCCGACAAGAAGCTTCAGTCCTCCTTCAGGACTGAAAGGCTTATCAATACTTGCGATGACATCCATGTTATGAGTGCTTTTTGGTCCTTTTTTAAAAAGTACATTGCCCTCATCAAGTTCAGGCTCTACAATATAGTTCTCCAACCCTCTTCCCACTATAGTCTCAACATCATTGTGTACCAGTCCGGCATCGATCAGTTGTGAAATGACCACACTCATGCCTCCTGCATCCCTAAAATGGTTGACATCAGCCTGCCCGTTAGGGTACATCTTACAAAGCAATGGCGTTACTTTTGAGATAGCATCAAAATCATCCCAGTTCAGAATGATACCAGCTGCCCGTGCCATAGCAATAAGATGGATAGTATGATTGGTCGAGCCCCCTGTAGCCATGAGCCCTACAATGGCATTGACAAAACTTTTTTCATCTACAATATCCGCAATAGGCTTATAGCTACCTCCTAATGCAGTCATTGACAAAACGGTCTTTGCTGCTTCTGCAGTCAACGCATCTCTTAGAGGCGTATTCGTATTGACAAAGGAAGCGTTTGGAAGTTGAAGCCCCATCATTTCCAGCAGCATCTGATTTGAGTTGGCTGTACCATAAAATGTGCAGGTTCCGCTACTGTGGTATGATGCCGACTCAACCTTCAGCAAAGACCCCTCACTTACCTTCCCCTGTGCAAATTCCTGACGGACTTTAGCTTTTTCTGCATTGCTTATGCCCGAAGGCATGGGCCCGGCCGGCACAAATACTCCTGGCAGATGTCCAAATGCCAAAGCACCAATGAGAAGTCCGGGGACTATTTTGTCACAAACCCCAAGATACAATGCACCATCGAAGACATTGTGTGAAAGTCCAATAGCCGTTCCCATAGCAATATTGTCACGGCTAAACAGGCTTAGTTCCATACCGGGTTGAGACTGTGTCACCCCGTCACACATTGCAGGTACACCGCCGGCCACCTGAGCTGTTGCACCATGATCCATCATGGTGCGTTTGATACGTGCAGGGTAAAGTTTAAAAGGTTCGTGCGCAGACAGCATATCATTGTATGCAGTTACAATGGCAATATTGGGATTTTTCATTCCAGAAAGAGATTCTTTTTCACTTGTGTCCATGGGTGCCATAGCATGCGCCAGATTACTGCATCCAAGTGCACTTCTGTTGACACTGTGTCTCTTGGCTTTTTCGATGCGCTCCAGATATACAGCCCTGCTCTGGGCTGAACGATTTATTATGGTCTGTGTTACATTCTGTATGGTTTCATTCATGCGTAATATACCTCAATATCTTTGATTTCCTGATTTAAGACCGAACGTATAGGCATACTATACATATCATCTCCACGTATGGCTTCCTGATACACTTTCAACTTTTCCTCACCTTCAAAGTGAAGAAAAATATGAGCTGCACCCAAAATGGCCTGTCTTGTCAAGCTCATTCGCTTATAAGGTGCCGTATGGGGTTCTATGGCAATACAATGCGCTTTATTGTCAAGATCAAATGCTTCATGCAGTTTGCTGTTTTGAGGAAAAAGAGATGCGGTGTGTGCATCATTTCCCATACCCAGTATGACCACATCAAACGGAATGAGTGATGCTTGCAGTTTCTTCTCGCACATACCCTGCGCTTCTTCAGGCTCCATACCTTCTATATACATACCTGTAAACGCGGCTCTGGATGCTTTTTCTTGGAGCAAATATTTTTTGACAAGGTTTTCATTGCTTGCCTCGTTGGAAGGAGGAAGCCACCTTTCATCACAAAGGCCCACTTCTATGTGTTTCCATGCAAGGGGTATTTGGCATAGCCTTTTGAACAACGGTATTGGTGTACTGCCGCCAGACACGATCAAAGTGGCTTTGCCTTTAGTACGTATTGCTTCATCAAGTCTCTTGGCAATACTTTTACTCAGCATTTCTGTCAGTTCATATTGACTTCTGAATGCATGTTCGATTCTACTCATCGTGCCAACTCCTGCCGTCACGCGCTATAAGATGCACTGCAGCACTTGGACCATCGGTACCGGCACTGTAGCTTTTCATGGGTACGACACCCTCTTCCCAGCCCTTTAAAATTACATCTGCCCACTTCCATGCAGCTTCAACTTCATCCAAGCGCATAAACAGTGTTGGGTTGGCACGTATCACATCCAAAAGCAAGCGTTCGTATGCATCCGGTTTATGTTTCATATTCAATGGTGTATTCAACTCAAGTTCAACCTGTTGCAATCTCATCTGCTCACTTAGTCCCGGGATCTTGTTCATCAACTGCAAATGAATACTTTCTTTAGGCTGGAGAGAGATCACCAATTTATTTTGTGAAATACATTTTCCCTTATTGGCAAAGATCGAATGTGGAATTGTTTTAAAGTATATCACGATCTCAGAATTTCTCTCTCGCATGCGTTTGCCGCTCCTAAGATAAAAAGGCACATCATTCCATCGCCAATTGTCTATGTCAACACGTATAGCAGCAAATGTTTCAGTAGTGCTTTCCTCTATGCCTTCCCCCTCAAGGTATCCTGGTACGGGTTCACCGTTACTGGATCCGTGCGTATATTGTGCCCGGACAGTCTTTTGCTCGATATCTGCAGCACTCATGATGCGAAGAGAGCGCAGTACTTTTACCTTTTCGTCACGCACACTATCTGCATCCAGCGAACATGGCGGCTCCATCGCTACCAGACAAAGCAACTGCATCAGGTGGTTTTGTATCATGTCGCGCATAGCACCATACTCATCATAGTAGCCCCATCGCCCTTCAACACCCACGCTTTCTGCAACCGTGATCTGTACATGGTCAATGTTGCTTGCATCCCAAAGCGGCATAAAGATCCGATTTGAAAATCGCAATGCCATAATGTTCTGTACTGTATCTTTTCCAAGATAGTGATCAATACGATAGATCTGTGATTCATCAAAATACTTCAATACTTCCACATTGATAAGGCGCGATGATTCCAGATCCCTCCCAATAGGCTTTTCCAGCACCACCCTGCTTTGGGGACTTACAAGATTCCACTGACTTAAAGATCTACAGATAGGGCCAAAGAAGTCCGGCGCTGTAGAAAGATAATTGATCCTTTCTCTGTCAGGGTACATGCTCAGGAGTTTCTCCAGCCCGCTGTAACTCTCATCTTCATAAAAATCAATAATGACGACATGAAGCTGCTTTTTAAAATAGTCGAATTTCTCGTCATCAAACTCTTTTTCGGGTACAAAAGCCTGCAATTTTGTTTTCACCAACTCACAATGTTCTTCCAGTGTCATCTGATCTCGGGTCGCAGTAATGATACGACTGGTTTCATCTAAAAAACCGTTGTTGCTCAACTGATAGAGTGCCGGCATGAGTTTTCTGAAAGCCAGATCACCATGCCCTCCAAATATAGTAATATCACATATATTTTTTATTTCATTCATCTCATTCTTCTTTCTGCATTACTTCATGTATGCACTTGCTCATGCTTTAACTATAGCGAATTATGAGTGGAATTTAACCATTTAATTGTATATATTTTAGTCAAAGTATACTTTCACTTCTTTATGGTCACTTCAGGTAGGTATCGAGCGCAAAATAAGCAGCACCAATAAGAGCTGTCTCAGGATCATTGGAGATTTTAACCTGTATTCCGCGAAGCATTTCTTCAAATCGACCTTTGCTTGCAAATCCATTCATAAAATGTCCACTGCGCATAAACGGTAGAATCTTGGGGGCTATGCCTCCGCCAATATAGATACCGCCCAAGGACATGGTCTTTAACGCCAGATTTCCTGCTTCAGCACCATAGATCTCGGCAAACAATCTTAAGGTCTCCATGCATAAAGGATCTTTTTCGTTTAATGCACAGGCACTGATCATGGCACTTGGGTCTTTCCCTTGCTGTATGTTTCTCATGGAGGCAGGTTCGGCTGCGTAGTCACTTTCCTTAAGAAATTCATACAGTGTGTAGATGCCGGGACCGGAGAGTATGCGTTCATAGCTGACATGTCCGGGGAAACGTTTTCGCATCCATGTCAACAATGCGTCCTGTTGAGCGGTCACCGGCGCAAAATCACAGTGTCCTCCTTCAGACCCTATAGGATGGTATGTCTTTCCGTCAAAATAAAGCATTGCTTCTCCCAGTCCTGTACCTGCAGCTATCACTGCGCAGTTTCCCTGGAACATACGACCTGTTGGATTCAAGACCGTAAATGCATCTTCATCCACATACAGCATGCCGTAGGCTGTCGCCTCAAGATCATTCATCAGATGTACCTGCTTGGTCTTTAGGGCTTCTTGAAGTTCCAAGGTACCAATATCCCATGGCAAGTTGGTTGTCCTGCAGCGACCGTCTATGACCGGACCGGCTATACCAAAACAGGCAGCATCAATTGTCATTTCGGCTATTTCCTCAAAGTCAAGAAAAATATCTGTAAGGTTTGCATACGCTCGGCTTGAGAACTGCCGCTTTGTATGCAACTGCAACACATGGCCATCGGTTTTATAAAGTGCAAGATTGGTTTTTGTCCCGCCTATGTCACCTGCAAGTATCATCTTTGACTCCTACACATTCTCAGTTGAATGTTCACGGTATTTTTCATCGGGCAAAAGTAAATACATAAAGGACTGGATGAATGCCTGATTGGTTTTATCAGGCGGCAATCGGTAAAAAGCATCCCATGCCTGTCCTTTTTGTTCATCGTAATCACCGGAATTTTCTTCCTCCCATGCTACACGAACTGCGTGACCTATCAGTGTGTCGAGTACAAGATCATCGTGAACCTTCAAGTCAGGGTTTTGCTTAAACAACTGTGCCAAACTCTCGATAGCTTCAATGTTTAATTGACGATAGTCTGAAGATTCTATTCGCTGTATCTGTGCATTGATCTTTAATGCAAAACTTTGTTCACCTGCCGTAGAATCCAACGTCAATTCGGTACCCATGCGATTTTGACTGTTGTACTTGTCCCCGATCACCAAAGCATTGCACTGTCTTAGCAGATACCAGGTATCTTTGTAAAATCGTGGGGAAAATGACCCAAGCATACCTCTTTCAAGTCGCCATTGAGCCCAGTCTTCTACATCCGGAAAGTCTGTAACCAGCGGTAAGGTGGTAATGGTGTCTAAGGCCGAATCCCCTTCTGAACGTAGATTCTCCTGCTGGAGCAAATACGACGCCTGAGCCTTAAAGGACTTCAAAATACTACGCAAACGGCTATAGATAGTACTTGGAGCAAGCCCTAGCAGAAATGCATATGCATCCCCTGTAGCCAGATGCTCTTCTCTGCTGACCTGTGCAACAAGTAATTGTATGAAGTACCAGGTTCGAAGTGTCAGTATGTTTGAAAAAAGTTCAGATTCATTTCGGATCAAATATCCAAGATGCAAGATGATCTCCTGAGTCAATGTGCTCTCGGCTATATTGTTCCCATTGTATTTTTCAATGATCTCAACCATATTGGAGCTGTCATGCGGTTTTGAAAAAATCGCGTCATCACTGTAAGCTCGACCAACCGCAAGACGTTTTTGTCTTATAACAATATCAAGCAACACATCTTCAAGCCTATCATCGTATTTACCTGTCAGGTTGGCAATACGCCGTACTACTGACCAGTTTCGGCAGATCGAGGCAGACGTATACAATTTCTCAGCCAATTGTCTCAACGAAACGGGTTTGTGGTCTATAAACACTTCATAATCGGCACCGTGTCTGTGCCACAGAATATTGAGTATATGTGACTTTAGCAGAAGATTGGTCTTTTGGGTAAGTGTTGTCAGCAGTTGCTCATCTGGCATATGCTCATATGCTTCTGCCTGATCGGCATGCAAGTGGCCTATGGTCTCATCAGACTGCGTACAGACATCCAGACTTTTATCTTCTTTATGTAACTCAACCTGCATAGGCTCAAAACCGTACAGATCGTCAATGCGCTCCATAGATACCGAACTGAAAAACTGACTGAGCAGACCGGTTTTAACAGCAACCCCGTCACTTTCTCCACTGTGTAGTTCCTGCAGCAATTCCTGAAGGGTATCCCTGTCATTGTCGGTAAGCATGGAATCACTGACAAGAAAAGGCATCATGGGCTGACCGGGTTTGTCCCACTGCTTGGCTAAAAACTGGACAGATGCACGAAAATGCTCAACAAGCAACTTGGTATCTTGAGAAAAATAAAACCCCTGAGGATTAAAATAATAAGGAAGAAAAACACTTTGTTCGCCTGCGAGAAGATACATGCTGGCAGTAGACATTGTTCTGGAAACCAGCAGCGGTCTTCCGCTTAATCCGAGTTTTGTATTTTTCCCCAGTAATGTATGAACTTTTGACAGCTCCGTAGCATACATGACCTTGATAGGAGATACTTCAGCGATCGTTTCACTTCTAAAGCCCAGTTCAAGAAGTTTTTGTTTGACATCATCATTTTCTGCCAAAATCGGTATGAACAGCTGAACATCCCGGGCATACCCTATACGTTTACGACGGTATAGCGGATCTATGTCGTTTGGATGCAACACACCGTCAAGTATCATATCTGACAGCAGGTAGAGACTTTGTGCCCACACTAAAGGAATATTTTCATTGGGAAGACGCACCTGGGATCCCGGATCCTGTTTTTCTGCATCTATGGCTTCTTCAGGCACATAATAAAGTTCAGGCAGCAACATCTGTCCGTCGCGTTGGACAAAAAGAGGCTGTAGCTTTTCCTGCCAATGTACAATAGCATCTTCATCTTCTCGCATCAGTGCATCAAGCAGCAAGTAGGTAAAAAACAGTGGCCATTCAGATTCAATATGTTCAAATTGTCTGAGTTCTGCAGGCTCATAATGCAAACGCGATGAGTCTTCCAGACAACTTTGATGCCCGTCTAACAAAAAACGTTTACA